>CAIMSI010000144.1 GCA_903844115.1 uncultured Actinomycetes bacterium | reverse complement strand
TTTCCATCAAAATAATCTGTCAGTGCACCAGCCGTTAGAACAGCGAAACTCCAACCGGCAGAATGTCTGCTCAAATACAACCAAAGAAAAAGTGGGATACCTAGTGCTCGTATGAAAGTAAGGAGGTTTGGGATGGTGAATATTGGTTCATTGCGGTTCATCGCTGGTCCTTTAGTCTTTTTCACGCACTTTGATTGCGACCTCTATAGGACTTCCGCTAAAACCAAATTCCTCTCGCAAACGCCTTTCAATAAAGCGTCGATATGCCACTTCTACCCATTCACTTGAAAAAAGAACGAATTTTGGTGGAGAAATCTGCACTTGAGTGGCGAATCGGATTTTGGGTTGCTTACCGCTACGCACGGGTGGAGGTGTTGCCCCAATGAGTGCCCCAAGAAACGAGTTCAATTTCGCCGTAGGGACTCGAGTCTCCCACCCCTTGATGGCTGTCCGAAGAGCTGGGGCCAGACGATCGCGATGCCAACCAGTCTTCGCTGAAAGATTTACACGCTGGACCCAGGGATATCGCTCCAAGTTGCGATCAAGTTCCTTGTCTAGCTGAATCTGTCGATCTTCATCAACCATGTCCCATTTGTTCATCACCAAAACAATTGCACGACCGGCCTCTTCGGCCATCGTGATAACTCGTAAATCCTGTTCCGTTAACGGAATGGATGCATCCAAAATAACCACTGCAACCTCAGCTCGATCAAGAGCGGCTACTGTTCGTAAACTCGCATAATAATCCGTACCGCTATCGTAAATTGCACGCTTTCGGATGCCCGCGGTGTCAATGAATCTCCACGTTGTTCCGCCGAATTCAATCAGTTCATCAACAGGATCTCTTGTTGTGCCTGCAACGTCATCAACCAATACTCGCGATTCCCCTGCCAAAATATTGAGGAGGCTCGACTTGCCAACATTTGGTCTACCAACCAATGCAATGCGTCGGTAACCATCATCGGCTAATTCACTTCCTACTTCTGGAAGTTTTTCCATAACAATATCTAACAAGTCACCTGCGCCACGCCCGTGCAGAGCTGAGACAAAATATGGTTGGTCTAACCCTAAATTCCATAGTGCGTGCGCGTCAGCCTCATCCACATCACTGTCCACTTTGTTTGCAACAAGAATTGTTTCCTTACCGCTGCGTCGTAGCAAATCAATAAGCGCATCATCTTCATCAAGAGCACCAATCTGCACATCAACTACGAAAAGAATAATGTCGGCCTCAGCGATAGCCATCTCAGCTCCAGCTGTTATCTTTTGCGAAATACCTTCAGGCTTTACTTCCCACCCACCGGTATCTATCAATATAAAACGACGCCCATTCCATTCCGCTTCATACTTCACACGGTCTCGAGTAACTCCTGGCGTATCTTCAACGATTGCTTCACGGCGACCAATAATGCGATTTACAAGTGTGGATTTACCTACGTTTGGGCGACCAATAATCGCAACCTTAGGAAGCCCGAGCAAACTTCGCTCCCCGAGCCAACCCCAAATTACATCGACCACCTCGTCCAGATTTAGTGAAGTTGAATCTATTTCCAGCGCGTCTTCAGCGGGCCTCAATGGAGATATTGCTCGGGTGGTGTCTATAGCGTCTCTACTCTGTAACGATTGCGCCACGCGCTCCGTAGAAGCCTCTTCCTGCATTTCGTTTTCGCGTCGATCAGTGCGCGCTTTCAAATCTGCATATAGAAAAATCTTCAATTGCGCGTCTGGATAAACAACTGTTCCAATGTCTCGGCCTTCGACCACGATTCCCGTTTGAATCGACTCGATAATCGCCTGCTGCAATCCCACGAGATAAGAACGAACTAGCGGCATCCGTGCAAACTCCGACACTTTGTCAGTGATACGAAGTGTGCGAATTTGAACCGATACATCATTTCCGTCCACAAAAACACGAGGATCTTCTGGATCAGAATTAAAAGATATGGGATGCGCAATCGCTAAGTCGACAAGACCATTTTCATCCTCGCAATTGTTTTCCAACGCAAGCCATGTCAGTGCACGGTAAAGCGCGCCCGTGTCGAGATAACTCCAATGTGCGCGACGTGCTATTGCTTTCGCCGTCGATGATTTTCCTGATCCACTTGGACCGTCAATCGCAACAACGACTGGATTCATAAGTTAACTGTACTTTCTTTAGGGACTAGCGCTGCGCACGGATTGCGTGCACACGCCAATTCTGATTAACAAGATGCGAACGAAGGATGACTGCATCATCTTGCGATAAGGCCAAAGTGATTAAACCAGTTTGTTGACCAGGACTATGTTCAATGAACAAATCTTCAACGTTTACTCCGGCTTTTGAACACTCATCAAATATCGATGCAAGTTGGCCGGGTTTATCATCAATAACAATTGGCAAATATGCATACTCGCGTGATTTTCCGCCATGTTTTCCCGGAATTCGCGCCTTGCCTTCATTGCCTTCTCGGAGCAATCCTTCGATTTCTGCAACATTATTTGATTCAAGCCATTCCAAAATCCGGTCGATTGTCTGTCGAATCTCCACAAGTTCAGCTGACACATTCTTGGAATTTCGAACTAGCAACTGACTCCATAAACCTGGATTGCTGTCGGCTAATCTCGTTAAATCTCGTAGGCCTTGACCGGCCAATTCCAGATCACTGGCGTTCTTGTTAACCAAAGTTCGAGCAAGCAAGGAGCTGAGTAACTGGGGCAAGTGCGATACCGAAGCTATTGCCCGATCGTGACTTTCGCCATCCACCACTTTCACAACCGCGCCGAGACTTACTAACAGCTCTGTAATCACTTGCAAAATCTTCGGTTCTGTCTGGCTCGTTGGCGTGATAATCCAGCTAGCACCCTCAAAAAGATCGGCACGTGCAGCGGTCGGACCTGTGATTTCACGTCCAGCCATTGGATGAGTTCCACAAAAGCGTTTTGCTAAATCCGAAAAACTCTCCACGTCATGTATGAGTTCAGACTTCAACCCTGAAATATCTATAAACATAGATTCAGGGTTCTTTTGAAATTGTTCTTTTAGAGTAGAAAATACGACCTCCGACGGGGTTGCAATGACAACCAACGCGATCGGGATATCCAAATCCCTTCCCTCTCCCCCAATAAGGTCGTTCGCTACCCTCAAATTCTCCTTGTTACTGTCCTCAAAACTCACCGAATGACCCTTTTGAGCAACAGACAACCCCAAAGAAGTACCAATAAGACCAGCTCCAACGATATGAATGCGCAATTTAAGTCCCGAGCCCTCTATTGAGCTATATCTTTGCGAAGAGCAGCAGCTCCACGACGGTAAATATGCTTGATTTCTCCATGACTGCGGTTGGAATATGCGTGTACGAGCACTCTCACCACCCGCGGCAAGGCTGCTGCCACATCAATCTCCTGTGCACAAATCAATGGGATTGATCCGAGGTCCAGAGTGCGGGCCGCAGCAGCTGGAAAATCTGAGTGAATATCTGGAGTAGCGGTGAAAAGGATGGACACTAGATCATCGGTAGAAATTTCATTCTCTTGAAAAAGTGTTGTTAGTAAATCGACCACAGCAAGGCGCATCTCATCGACAGAGTCCTCCTCAAGCTGTGTTGCTCCTCTTACTGCCCGAACCCTCATTAGTTAAGTCTACCCTTCATACCATTTTTGCCGATTAACTTTTAACCGTTTAAACCTTTTTTCGTTTTGTCGTCTTAACTGCATTTTCAATTGTCGACACTTATCGCTGTCCAAATTCCCAAGATCTATAAATATCGATTTACAGATTTTCCTCAGACTTTTCATGCTTGAAATTGTCTATATATTCATTTTTAAAGAGTACCCCAAATATCGATATAACTTTAAAACTATTTTCCGGATTTCGATTTATCGCTTTAAGGTTAAAATGTTAAACAGGTTTTCAACTTCTGCCTCATTAAGGTGTCTCCAGCGCCCGACTTTCGTCTCTCCTACATTGAGTGGTCCAAATTCAGTGCGGATCAACCGTGTAACTGGCAACCCGAGTTCTTCGAACATTCGTCTAACAATGTGATATCTGCCCTCATGTATAGAAATCTCTATCCAAGCATTTTTTGGTGTTGGCTCCCTGAGTACCGTCACTTCCAGGGCCCTAGCCAAGCCATCCTCTAAACGAATTCCCGATCGCAATTCGGCCCCTTGAGCGGTAGATAAATGACCCTCGATTTCCACCAAATATTTCTTAATCAGCCCGTATGACGGGTGCGTAGCTCTGTGCGCTATATCCCCATCGTTGGTGAGGACAATCAAGCCTTCGCTTTCCTTATCTAAGCGCCCGACGTGAAAAAGCCTCTCACTTCTATCCGCGAAATAATCCCCTAGACAAGGTCGTCCTTCTGGATCAGACATGGTAGACAAAACACCGGCTGGCTTATTGAATAGAAGGTAACTTTTAGACTTATTTGCTCGAACGGTTTCACCATCAACCTCGAGTTTATCTATTTCCGGGTTAACCTTAGTGCCGAGTTGAGTAACTTGAGCCCCGTTTACGCTCACACGACCTTCAGTAATGAGCTCTTCACACGCCCGGCGGCTAGCTACACCAGCGTCGGCCAAGGCTTTTTGTAGACGTACTTCCATATTCCGGAATCCTCTCGATTCGTTGGAAGAGGAAGTCTACGGCTTAACTCCCGTAAGGACTAATCCGAATAATGGGGCTAACCAGATGAATTATTCGGTCAGCGAGGCCAATATCTCGTCTAGGCCATCGGCGTCTGGCAAGAATGGCGCCAGCGCAGGTAGATCCTCGATCGAGTTAACTCCGACTTTCTCAAGGAAAACAGAGGTTGTCTTGTACAAGATGGCACCTGTTTCGTGCTCAATTCCAGATTCTTCGACCAATCCCCTTGTGACCAGCGTCTTCATGACCGCCTCGACGTTGACACCTCTAATCGCACTCACTCTGGCCCGCGATACAGGCTGGCGATAGGCAATGACAGCCAAAGTTTCCAAAGCCGCTTGGGTCAGGCGTGATTGTTGACCGTCTAGGACGAATTTCTCTACAACTGGCGACTGATCTGGATGGCTGTAAAACCGCCACCCACCAGCGATAGCCCGCAATTGGAAGCCCCTGGACTCATTTTCGTAGTTGGCAGCCATCTCGTGAAGTTCGGCAATAACTTCTTCGGTGGGTACCTCGGTTATCTGAGCAAGGACGATCTCCGACACTGGCTCATCAACGACCATAAGGATGGCTTCTAGTGACCTCTTAAGTTCAAGTTTAGACATTTATTCCTCTTCTGTCTCATCTTCCATAGGTGCCTGAGGGACATCGAACTCATCACTCACGTGTATCTCGCCTTCTGCGCTGCCAGCCCAAGTAATTTGCAACTCTCCGAGTGCAACCACCTGTTCAAATCTAACGACGCCTTCTCGGTAAAGCTCAAGAAGCGCCAGAAACCTAGCCACAACCAAAAGTGTCGAATCCGCGTCGCTTATCAGGGAGCGAAAACTCACCCGGGCGTTTTTGCGTAACAGCTCAACTATTTTGCTCGCTTCGGCAGCCACATTCACCTGAACTTGATGAAGATGCTCGGTGGAGAGCGTGAGTGGGACCTTCGGGGCCAGCGCCCTCTGCGCTAAAGCCGCGAAACGAGCGGGAGTTACCCCGATCAACACCTCTGGGAGCAGCTGGGCTAACGCAGGATCAAGAGCCACGGTCCTTGGGAACGTCTTTTCCTGAACTTCGAATCGAGCGCTGAAAATTGAGGCGATTTCCTTAAAGGCCCTGTACTGGAGGAGCCGAGCAAAGAGCAGGTCTCGGGCTTCAAGGAGAGCCAAGTCAGCTTCATCCTCGATCTCCCCCGAAGGAAGTAATCGGGCTGCTTTCAGGTCCAGGAGCGTAGCTGCAATTACTAGGAATTCGGTTGTCTCATCTAAATCCCAGCCCTCCTTGCCGCCTTCTACGCCCTTTATATGGGCAATAAACTCATCTGTTACCGCTCCCAAAGCCACTTCCGTGACATCCATTTTGTGCTTTGAGATCAGCTGGAGCAGCAAGTCGAAGGGGCCTTCAAAATTGCTCAAATGGAGTGAAAATGAAGTTGAATTTCCAGCTGCGACCGGGAGGATCTGACCAGAGTCGGGCATAGCGACCTTATTACCGGACGCCAAACCACTCTCATTCATGCGCGAAACATACTTGAAAGGGAACTTGCATGCGAAGTCGCACCGCCGTAGTGTCCGGTGCATGGCAAAAGTTTCTTCGCAGGTTTCTCGCTTCGACGCTAAATCGACAAATCGTGATGAGGACGTCGTTACAACATCCATGATGATGGGCAAGAAGGAAGTCAAGATTCCTGAAGCCGCACCTATATCAACACATGGCGGCGCTCAAGTAATTTCTGTAGTCAATCAAAAAGGTGGCGTTGGTAAAACAACAACAACCATCAATCTCGGCGCGGCATTGGCAGAACTTGGACGACGTGTTCTCCTCGTGGACTTTGACCCACAACACTCTCTTTCTGTTGGTTTAGGTGTTTCAACAAGACAACTCGATGGATCGATTTATGACTTGATGATGGATGAATCCAATAACATCGAAAAATTCCTTTTAAAAACTAGCGTGCCCGGTATGGATATGGTTCCGAGTCATGAAAACTTGGCTGCAGCTGAAGGCGGCTTAATGAATGTTATTGCTCGTGAAAAAGTTTTAAAGCGAGTTCTCGCCCCTGTGCTTGATTATTACGATGTGATCTTGATTGATTGCCAACCATCTCTTGGACTTCTCACTGTTAACGCTTTGACAGCGTCAACTGGAGTTATCGTTCCTTTGGAATGCGAATACTTCGCCCTTCGCGGCGTAGCGCTACTTGCAGACATCATTGGAAAAGTTCAAGCGAATACAAATCCAAATTTAAAACTAACAGGAATTTTGCCTACGATGTTCGATAAGAAAACTGTCCACAGCAAGGAAGTATTAGAGCGCATTGTTGAGGCATATCCCCAAGATGTATTCGACACAATCATTTCGCGCACAGTACGTTTCCCAGAAACTACAGTTGCTGGAGAACCTATTACAACCTATGCAAGCAGTTCTGTTGGCGCATCGAGTTACCGTCGGTTAGCACGCGAGCTCATTGTTCGTGGAGGATGTAAGTGAGCCGCCGCGTTAGCCTGCCTGGTGCGGATGAACTTTTTCGCACAACAACAACTCTTGCAGCCGTTCCATCACAATCCTCTGCAAACCTCGCACCTGTAGCTGATGAAACCCCGGTGAGCACTCCCCTTACACCGGCCACAAAAAAGGCTGTGCGACAAACACCAAGACGTCGAGTAAATTCATTTGATCGTTCTACATCCGGACGAGAGCGCCATGATGAAAAAATTACTGTTTATCTTTCGCCAGAAGAACTTTACGATTTAGAACAAGCAAGACTTGCTATCCGTGGAGACTTAGGAATGGCAGTGGATCGTGGTCGAATTGTTCGCGAGTCACTTTCAATTATCATCGCTGATCTTGAAGCAAAAGGTGATCAAAGTATCTTGGCACGCCGCCTACGCGGTCGCTAATTACGAGCGCGAGGATGTGCTTGCGCATAACTCTCGCGTAGTTTGTCTATCGTAACTAGAGTATAAATCTGGGTAGTTGTCACCGAAGAATGACCCAATAATTCCTGAACTGTTCTTATGTCTGCTCCTCCATCGAGTAGATGAGTTGCAAATGAATGTCGCAAAGAATGCGGGGAAATCTCACTTTTAATTCCAGCCCTAAGCGCAGCGCGCGCGACGATATTCCAAGCAGTTTGACGAGAGAGCCGGGTTCCGCGCCCATTGAGAAATAGGAAATCAACGCGTCTTTCCTTAACGAGGGTCGGGCGCAAACGCACCAAATATTGGTCCAATGCTTCCTGAGCGAAACGCCCAACTGGAACCAATCGATATTTATTACCTTTTCCAAATAGGCGAATCGAAGTGACGCCACCTGATTGCGGATGAGCTGCATCGAGTTTTGATATGTCGGCGACAGTTAAATTAACAATCTCAGAAACTCGGCCACCGGTTGCGTATAACAACTCAATGAGGGCTCGATCTCGCAACGTGATTAACTCGCCTTCTATCAACGAATTGTCAATCAACGCCGTAACCTCCTCGATAGAGATCGCTTTTGGCAATCGTTTTGGAATACGAGGTGGCTTAAAATCTTTGATCGGGTTGAGTGTGCCTTCTTCCCGAGCTAGGAATGCTAGGTAATTACGAATGGCAACAACAGCGCGCGATATCGAGCTTTCTTGCAATCCTGATCCTCGCAACTGCCCCACATAACGTTCCATTTCCATCATGGTTATGTTGCGAGGATCTTCAAATACCAAAAGAAAGCGCGAAATATCACGACCATACGCATTGAGTGTGTTCTTACTCAATCCCTTCTCCACGCCTAGATGAGAGAGAAACTCATCACGCAGATTTGTTTTAGCCATTTCTCTTTATAGCAGCAGCCACCAATCCCGCGAACAATGGATGTGGCCGAGTAGGCCGGGAGAGAAATTCTGGATGGGCTTGAGTTCCAACATAATACGGATGAATATCCGAAGGAAGTTCAACAAATTCAACGAGGTGTGCATCAGGAGAGAGCCCGGAAAAGTGAAGTCCCGTGGCCGCTATGCGATCGCGATACTGGTTGTTGACTTCATACCGATGTCTGTGTCGCTCACTAATCTGCGTTTTCCCATAAACTTTAGCGACGATTGAATCGGCATCTAAAATTGCAGGATAAAGACCCAATCTCATAGTTCCACCCATATCCCCGCGGCCTGCGACGATATCTTCTTGGCTTGCCATCGTTGAAATAACTGGATGTGGAGATTCTGGATCAAATTCCGCTGAGCTCGCATCTGTAAGTCCCGCTAGATTGCGTGCAGCTTCAATAACCATGCATTGCAATCCGAGGCATAGACCTAGCGTTGGAATTTTATGTTCTCGCGCATACTTAAGTGCGCCAAGTTTTCCTTCGATGCCTCGAACTCCAAAACCACCCGGAACACATACGGCATCAACATCCGATAATTGTGTGTTAGCTCCTTCTTCTGTAGCGCACTCATCACTGGCTATCCATTTGATGTTCACTCGCGCATTATTCGCAAAACCCCCGGCGCGCAAAGCTTCGGTGACAGACAGATATGCATCTGGCAGATCTATATATTTTCCGACAAGCCCGACAGTTATCTGGTGCGCAGGATGATGAACTTTTTGAAGCAGTGCATCCCACTCCGTCCAATCAACATCAACTTCTGGCAGACCAAGTCTGCGGACAATATAACTATCCAAACCTTCAGAATGGATCACCTTTGGAATATCGTAAATTGACGGTGCGTCTACAGCAGCCACTACAGCTTCCATGTCTACGTCGCACATGGAGGAAATCTTTCTCTTGATGCTTTCTGGAATCGCACGGTCTGAACGAATAACAATCCCATCTGGTGCTATTCCGATAGATCTCAGCGCTGCAACAGAATGCTGAGTGGGTTTCGTCTTCAGTTCACCACTAGGTCCGATGTATGGAACTAGAGAGACGTGTAAATAGAAAACATTATCGCGGCCAACATCCTGGCGAATTTGACGCGCTGCCTCAAGAAAAGGCAAGGATTCGATATCTCCAACAGTTCCACCGATTTCCGTGATTACAACGTCAACATCGGGAGAAGCCATCGCACGGATGCGATCCTTAATTTCATTAGTGATATGTGGGATAACTTGGACTGTGTCCCCTAAATATTCACCGCGACGTTCTTTATTGATTACATTTTGATATACCTGCCCAGTGGTCACATTTGCGAACCCCACTAAATTCGTATCAAGAAATCTTTCATAATGACCAATATCCAGATCCGTCTCAGCGCCATCATCGGTAACAAAAACTTCACCGTGTTGGAAGGGATTCATGGTTCCGGGATCCACATTGATATATGGGTCCAGCTTTTGCATGGTTACTCGATTACCGCGAGCTCGGAGCAACCGTCCCAGACTAGAAGCGGTTAAGCCTTTACCTAAACTAGAGGCAACTCCACCGGTGACGAAGATATGTTTTGTAACGTGATTACCATGACTACTGCTCATGGGAGATTAACTTATCACGCTTATCTTGCTTATCGTGCATCCACCACTAATTGGAGCAGTTCTTCCGCGTGTTTCTGAGCCGTTGACGAGTCCTCTTGACCCGACAACATACGTGCAATTTCGCGCAACCTATCGTTCTTATCGAGAGTAAGAACAGAACTCTCCGTTATCGAGCCACTTTGATCCTTTCTAACAACCAAATGATTATCAGCCCATACGGCGACCTGAGGAAGGTGTGTCACGACAATAACTTGTGAAGTCTTGGCAAGTGCAGCCAACCGTCTGCCTACTTCAACGGCAGCCTTTCCCCCGACTCCAGCATCCACTTCGTCAAAAACGTATGTCCCTACTGGAGATTGCGACGCTATAACAACCTCTATCGCGAGCATAAGACGAGACATTTCTCCACCCGATGCAATTTTAGAGAGCGACATCATTTTAGAACCGGTATGAGGTGAGAAAAGAAAAAGAACTTCATCCACCCCAGATGATGAATAACTTCGAACATCATCCAAATCCAAAGCGGTAACCTGGACCGACACTTCGGAATTGGGCATTGATAGGGCTGCCAACTCATTTGTTATTGCTTTACTCAATGCAAGAGCCGCAGTCATTCTCACCTCGTGCAATTCAAGGGCGCTGGCTCGCATCTCCACAAAAAGTTGCTTGAGTTCCATTTCAAGTTCGGCGATGCGTTCGGCTCCTCCTGATAAATCTGCAATACGTTCTTCGGCTGACGCGTAACTGGCTATCATCTCAAAAAAGGCGACATCTCGATCTGCACCAACGCCGTATTTTTTTAACAGAGCATTGATGTTTTGCTTTCGTTGTTGTAAATATTCAAAACGAGATGGGTCAGCTTCAAGTCGTGTCAGGTAGCTGACAAGCTCGCTAGAAGCATCTTCTAAAGAGAAAATTGCGTCTGCAAATTTTTCAATGTGGGAATCCAACGCTAAATCTTTTTGTTGTAGAGGATCCAAATACTTTTTCGATGATTTAAGAGCGCTTAGAGCGCCGTTCTCATCGTTGTCGAGAAGATTCAGGGCTGCCGATAGCTGGGTATGAATCTCTTCCACTGAACCCAGTCGATTTATCTCGTTGTCAATCTCCGCCATTTCGCCGTGTTGGGGCATCGTGGCAGAAAAATCGTCAACAAACGCCTTCAAGTGGGCTATCTCTTTCTGGCTTGTTGCAGATTCTTTTCTTAAACTAGAAATTCGCGTCGATAGATCCTCGTATTTTCGATATGTGGCCGTATATGCAGCAAAAACTTTGCTTGCGCCAGAATAACTATCGAGTAATTCTCTTTGCACTCCAGCTTTGCTCAGGCGCAGTGAACTGGACTGAGCATGGATTTCAATCAATTCAGTGGATAGCTCATGGACTTTGCTAACCGTAGAAAGTGTTCCTCCTAGAGTTATTCGCGATTTACCTTCTGCCGAGACAGAGCGGGAAATAGTGAGAGTCTGTCCATCAATTTCACCACCTGCATCAAGGACTTTATCTATGAATTCACTCTGAACTGTAAATTGGGCAGAAACAGTTGAACGCTCTGAATTTGTACGAACAAAGTCTGCATCAGCTTTTGCTCCAGTGATTAAACCAAGCGCTGTGAGAACCATCGTCTTACCTGCCCCAGTTTCACCTGTAATAGCGGTGAACCCCGGTGAAAAGGAGATGGATGCATTGTCGATGACCCCTAGCCCTCGGATAGCAATTTCATCCAAAGTAGGGCGCATGCTTTTATTTTTCCCCACGCCAGCCTTCTACAGGTAACTTGAATTTTGCTACCAATCGGTCTGTAAATTGTGAGTCATCAGCGTGCGCTAAAGAGACTGTATGTGAATCCTTGGTAATCACTACACGATCTCCCACTTTAAGATCCGTCCGACGGAAGCCATCGGCAAAAAGATGCGCATGATCGGATTCAACGTCGATTGCTATTTCTGCGTCTTGTGAAATAACAATCGGGCGAGAAAAAAGAGCATGTGCAGCGATAGGCAGCAAAACCAAAGCAGGTACTTCCGGCCACACTACGGGCCCTCCAACAGAAAACGCATATGCCGTTGAGCCAGTTGGTGTCGCGCAAATAACGCCATCACAACCCCAACGAGAAAGTGGACGTGAATCAATTTGAACAAAGAGTTGGATCATTGCTCCAGGCATACCTTCTATAACAACTTCGTTGAGTGCCCAGCCCTCGGAGACTTCTTCGCCTTTGCGTTGTATTGAGTAATGCACAACTAAACGTGGTTCAGACTTATAAGCCTTTTTGGCAATAGAGGCTACAAGTTCTTTTGTACTCGGCTTGTGAATCTCGGCCATGAATCCCACGCTGCCAAGATTTACGCCAAGGATTGGAATATCAATTCCTCGGCATAGCTGTGCGGCACGAAGGATTGTTCCGTCACCACCTAGTACGACTGCAATCTCTGCGCCATCGGCGGAGTCTTGGGCTACATCAAATCCCTCTTGCGCGAGCAAAGAAGAAAGCTCATCGCCATAAATTCGTGCATCATCGCGCGTCGGATGTACAACGAGAAGAACTTTTCGCTTTTTCGAAACTTCACTCATTGTGGCCCCAATTCAATTGCTGCATCCAGTGCTTCTTCTGAAATTTCTTGATTCCCTCTTTTGAGCCATAGAAAATATTCGACGTTTCCAGATGGTCCGGGGAGAGAACTTGCTACTACTCCATTACAGCCTAACCCCATATCGTAAGCCGAATCAGCAACTTCTTTAACCGCAGACTTTCTAAGTTGTGGGTCTCGTACAACTCCTCCAGCACCGAGCTTCTCACGCCCAACTTCAAACTGAGGTTTTACCATTACCAGAAAATCTGCAGATGTTTTAGATACAGAGACCAGCGCTGGTAGGACCAGAGTTAATGAAATGAAAGAGAGATCGGCAACAATCAGATCAACCGGATCGGCAATTTGCTCGATTGTTAAATGGCGAACATTGGTTCGATCGAGAATCGTAACTCGAGCGTCATTGCGAAGTTCCCAGGCGAGCTGGCCATAACCAACATCTACCGCAATAACTTGCGCTACTTCGCGTTTCAACAAAACATCTGTAAATCCACCCGTCGATGCACCTGCATCTAGTGCACGTTTCCCGGCAACAACGATCTGCGGAAATGCATCCAACGCTCCTGCTAGCTTATGCCCACCTCGCGAAACAAAATCATCTCGTTCTCCTTGCAAAGTAATGGATGTTTGCGCATCCACTTGTGTTGCAGGTTTTGATGCGGGAATTCCTATCACTAAAACAATGCGCGCCTCGATGAGGTCAGCTGCGTGATCGCGAGAACGCGCTAATCCGCGGCGTACCAATTCAGCATCCAGACGCGTTTTCACTTTGAACTAAAGGCCTTCAACCGTTGTTAGTGCACTCTCCAGTGCCGAATGTATTTCCTCATATTCAGCAACATGGTTGTCTAGAGGCAACTCTTGAATCTTTGAGATTCGCTCCTTGATTTGCGTTATTTCCATGTTCCTACATTATCGAAAGCGCCGAAGAAAGGCCTCAAAACGACTATTTAAAGCGTGATATTTGATGTGCTTCCACTTGCCAGCGACTTGCAAGGCCCGTTGGGGCCTGCCAAAAGCGTCGTCTCACTGCGCCGTTTACTTCAATCCACTGATCAACTTTCAAGGAAAGAGCGCTCCTCCTGGCGCTAGCGCTCCATGCAGCGATATCCAAAGTATCCACTTCGCGTTTCTTGCCTCGCTTTGCCAGGCGATCTACGACAACGCGGAATTCGACAACCTTGTCACCGCTAGGTAAATCTCTTTCAATTCCCTGCGAACTTACCCGCCCGACCAAGAACACTTCATTGCAGGGAACAATTGTGGTTTCAATCTTTTTAGTCGCCATCATTTCTCCATTCGCATATTTCCTCGTTTACCGAGAGTTTCAAGTGAGAATGGTGGCGAAAAATTTCCGTGATAAATTCAATGGTGTACTTCGCTGTTGATAAAATCGTTTGTGAATTAAAAAAGGCCCCAACAAAATAAATTGTTGAGGCCTTTATAAATGAAGTCCGGCGGCGATCTACTCTCCCACAAGGTCCCCCTTGCAGTACCATCGACGATGAGAGGCTTAGCTTCCGGGTTCGAAATGGGACCGGGCGTTTCCCTCTCTCTATGGCCGCCGAAACACTTTCGAGTTTTGGCATATGTTTTTCAACATACATAGGACGAGATATTTAGTTATCCCGACCGTAACTCGGGAACCACACAGTGAACGCGAACATTTTTATTTTATAAAAAGGTTGTAGTTAAATCCTCGGCCTATTAGTACCGGTCAGCTGCTCACGTTGCGGCGCTTCCACTTCCGGCCTATCAACCCAGTAGTCTCCTGGGGGCCTTACCTGATAAATCAGTGAGAAACCTTATCTTGAAGCGGGCTTCCC
>CAIMSI010000143.1 GCA_903844115.1 uncultured Actinomycetes bacterium | reverse complement strand
GTGGCACAGCGCGTCAATGTGAGTACCTGTGTGAGCGGTTCCTGAGATGAGTTCTGTCGTAAAGCCCATATGCACGTCATTGATTCCACGCCATTCATCAAAGTCTCCAGCTATGTCTTGCCCAGTTGCCGTGCGGTAGGTAGTAATTTGAAATGCTGGATGTCCACCAAAAAGTGGCATACCTGGCCATCTTCCAGAGTCTAAATCGTAAATTTTCCCACTCGTGATACTTGAAGCAATCTTGAGAACTTGCTCAGCAGTTAATTCTGCAACTTTTCCGAAATCTGATTCTTGGTATTCAACCTTTGGAATGGAAGCACGACGATCGCCCATCCATGCCAATTCCGTTGAATGAGGGTCTGTCATATTTTAGGCCTTCCAGTTGATGTTGATTCTTGATGAGGGAACATTTTTGACAAGTTATCTGGTGGAACATCAAGCGTCATCTTTAATCTAGTTTCAGCTGCATCCATATGCGAACTCATTGCCGCACGCGCCTTTACGGGGTTCTTTGCTTGAATAGCTTCATAGACTTTAACGTGTTCCGCTAATGAGGTTTGAGTTCCCCCGGCAGCCTTGATGGAACGAGACATCCAGACCCTGAGCAAGGCAGTAATATTTGCAAGCAAGTCTCTTAGGGCTGTGTTTCCTGAAGCTTCCGCGATTGCGAAATGGAACGTAATATCCGCTTCAACGAATAACTTATGACTAGTCTTCTTTTTGCTCATCTGGTCTATAGCTTCAGCCATGGTTTTGAGTTGCTCTTCTGTTCGCCGTTTTGCAGCCAATCCAGCGAGAGATATCTCAAGGTGTTCACGTGCTTCAACTAAATCCAAAACTCGCGGTTGACGTAAGAAGAGACCCCATTCAATTGTCGCGGGGAAGAGGGACTTGGTGTCCTCACAAAGGTAGGCACCATCTCCGTGCCGAACTTCAATGACTCCAAGAACTTCCAGCGACTTGATTGCATCTCTGACCACCGAACGAGTTACTCCGAGGAGTTCACTTAACTGACGTTCAGAAGGAAGTCTTGCTCCAGAATCGAGCTGCCCAGATAAGAAATTGTCAGTGAGATATTTAATAATTTTATGTGAGGTTAAAGTCGCATCGTTTTGAATCTTTAATGCAGGAGGAAGCCGCATTTGATTCTTAAGTGGACGACCCATTTAACTTCTCTCTCTCGTGTCGATAGATTCCTTCTAAAAAGAACCTAAATCTTTTCTAAGTTTATCTAATGCTACGTAAGATCGATCCCGAAGCTCCAAAATCTCGGTAACTTCTTCCTTGCTCATTCGCAAGTACCCCCCTCCAGATTTCACGCCAAGATCACCTTCGCTCACCATTTTCGCCAGTGAGGGAGGGACCTCAAACCGTGGTCCCAATGTGGCCGAAAGCGTCTTATATGAATTCGAGTAAACATCAAGTCCGGCCATATCGGCAATCGCAAAAGGGCCGAAAAATGGAAGGCGGAAGCCAAATGCCGAACGAACTACGTCATCAATCTGACTTGGGGTCGCCAAACCTTCTTCAACCATTAATGCGGCCTCCTTGAAAAGGGCAAATTGAAGTCGGTTAGCAACAAAGCCTGGAGAGTCAGTGACTTCGACTGGATCCTTTCCTGCTGCGCGAAGCAAATCTAGAACAGGAATGAGTAATTTCGAATCAGACTCTGGTCCAAGAATAATCTCAATTCCTGGCAAGTAGGGAGCTGGATTGTACCAATGAATTCCAAAAAAGCGATTTGGGTGGTTTAGAACTTTCGCAAGGTCTGAAATTGGAATTGCAGAAGTATTCGTTCCGATAACAGTTGTTGGACTCGCAAACTTTTCAATTTC
>CAIMSI010000142.1 GCA_903844115.1 uncultured Actinomycetes bacterium | reverse complement strand
TGTAACACCGGTCAATGGATGGGGCTTTGTTGGTGTGACGATTGCACCAACCATGTACTCGTGCAGATCAGTTCCGCAGATTCCACAATAGAGCGGCTCAACAACTACTTCATCAGGACGAGGTGCACCTGGACGCGCAACTTCCTCGACGCGAATATCTTTTTGTCCGTGAAAACGTGCAGCCTTCATTTTTTTCCTCCTGAGCGTGTAAGTGAATAAGAAATAGCGGCGAAAACAATAAGCAAACCTTGGAACCCGTATTGCCACGCTTGTGAGAGATTAAGGAAGACACAAGCGTTCAACACTTGAACCATCAAAACAGATCCAAGCAAAGTTCCTATGAATGATCCGCGGCCACCAAGAAGTGATGTTCCGCCGAGAACAACGGCAGTAATAGATTGCAAGGTATAGGTAGTTCCTTGTGCAGGATCTCCGAGGCCAATCAATCCCATGATGATGACGGCTCCAACAGCCGCAAAAAGTGCGGATGCAATGTATGCGCCAATGATGGTGCGATTGATGTTGATACCAAGGCGGCGAGCAGATTCTTCATTTGAACCAGCCGCGCGAAGGCGCACTCCCCAACCAGTACGGCGTACGAGTAGTTCAAAAGCAATGGCAGCTCCAGCCAAAATAATGAATGTGTATGGAATTGGGCCGATTTTCTTCAGCAAAACATCGGTGATGGTTGCGTTGAAGTATCCACCAGGTGCTGGACGGAGCAAGAATCCGATACCGATGAGGGCGATGTACACCGTCAGGGTGCCCGCTACAGGCGTGAAATGAGCGAATCTGATGAGGGAACCGTTCACGATTCCAATCAGAATCGCGACAATAAACATAAGCACGAATCCCACGATAATAATTGGGATTGATTTATTATCATTAACAAAAAATGATCCGACGCAAAGCAAGACACCGGAGGCGGGCCCAACGGATAAGTCGATACCCCCTGTCATCAAGACAATGGTTTGGCCAAGTGCGATAAATCCAAGTCCAGTTCCAAGCCCAAGAACGGCGTTGATGTTGTAAGAACCAAAGTAGAGCGAGTTCTTGGAGTAAATGAAGAGCGCAAGCAATCCAATCATTCCCATCAAAACCGAAGGTGGGAGGAAATCAGAACGAAGCAACCTGCGGCGACGAAGAGTCTTCTCTGAAACTGCTTGTGAATCTTCCTGCTTCAATTTAGTGGAACTGACCGCAGCAGCAACAATCTTTGTCTCTGTTATGTCACTACTTTCAAGGGTACTAACAATATGACCGCGAGACATTACGTAGACGCGATCGCAAAGACCTTCGAGTTCCTTTGCATCAGAGGAACTAACAATTACCGGGATTCCTTTTTCAGCTACTTCGCGCAAGATTTTATAAATCTCAGCTCGAGCTCCTACGTCGACGCCTTGGGTTGGCTCGTCGGCGATAATTAAAACTGGCTCTGCAAGAAGTGAACGAGACATCACAATCTTCTGTTGGTTACCACCTGAAAGAGATGAAACATCAGCATCCATAGAAGGTGCTTTAACTTCCAAGGAAGTAAGTGACTTATGTACCGTATTGGTTTCTTTTTTCCGACTAACAAAAAGCCCACTTGTAAATTTGTTGAGCGCATTCACTGCAGAATTCTCACGAACAGAAAGTGTCATCATCAAGCCTTCGCCGTGGCGATCAGATGGCATGTACGCCGCCTTATTTAGGAGTTGCTTGGCGGAAATTGCTTCACCGTTAATTTCGATTGTGCCAGAGAATTTGTCGAGGCCCGCAATGGCGCGCAATAACTGGCTTTGGCCATTTCCTACAACCCCTGCAATACCAACAATTTCCCCTTTATTTGCGGTCAACGAGATGTTTTGGAATTCGCCGCCAGAAATGTCTGCCACCTTGAAGAACTGCTTATCCGAGCTTTGGCCACCATGCTTTGGCGGGAATGTTGATTCAAGTTCGCGCCCAACAATCAAGGTCATGATTTCATCATCAGTAATTTCAGTAATTTCTTTTAGCCCACGCCATTTTCCATCGCGAAGAACAGTTACGCGGTCCGCTAACGCGCGAACTTCGGCTAAGCGGTGAGTGATGTAAACGACGGATGTACCGGATTTTGCAATCTTCTTCACGCGATCAAAAAGAATGTCGACGGACTCTTGTCCGAGCGGCGCAGTTGGTTCATCAAGAATGAGAACCTTGGGATTAACAGCAAATGCT
>CAIMSI010000141.1 GCA_903844115.1 uncultured Actinomycetes bacterium | reverse complement strand
TGATGTATAGCGACGAGTAAGTCGCTCATTTTCTGTTAACGAAAGAGTTCCGGCATCTACAGCGATGCCACCTTTCGCACCACCATAAGGAAGATTAGTAAGTGCACATTTCCACGTCATTAACATCGCCAAAGCGATTGTTTCGTTCATATCGATGTCAGGGTGGAAGCGAACGCCGCCTTTGGAAGGGCCGCGAGTTGTGGAGTATTGAACGCGGTATCCGCGATACATCTCAACGTTGCCATTATCGCGTCGAAGCGGGACTGCAACTTCTAGAACGCGTCTTGGGGTGGAAAGGGTTTGCCAATCATTCTCAGAAAGTCCAAGTTGTGAAACCGCTTGCTTTAATTGAGATAGGGCAGTGTCGAGTGCTGACTCCGTTGTCATGTAATTGAGCATACTCTCGCTAGAGTAGCTTTGTGAACAACGTTGAAGTGAAAGAACTCATAACAGTCGATGAACAAGCGATGGGCCGAGCAATTTTTGATGAGGTTTGGCCGGTAATGGGTGGTGGCACTGAAATCACGCCAAACTTAATGCAGGCACTTGTGCATAATGGCGCATACCTCGCAGGGGCTTTTGTTGACAGAAAAATTGCGGGAGCAGCATTTGCATTTCCATCTATTAAAGAGGAAATACATTTACATTCACATATGGCAGCAACTCTTCCTAAATTTCGCGATTCAGGTATCGGGTCTGCTTTAAAGATGCATCAGTATTCGTGGGCTCGTGAAAACGGGTACAAATCGATTCGTTGGACATTTGATCCGCTTGTTCGAAGAAATGCAAAACTCAATATTGTGAAACTTGGTGTGGATCTAATTGGATATTACCCAAACTTTTACGGCGCAATGCCAGATATGTTGAATGCAGGTGACGAGTCAGATCGTCTCATGGCGCGGTGGGACCTCACCGATGAAACTCCACTAGTACGACCTTTGATAACAAATTTTCCAGAGGATTCGATTCGAATCGCAATCCCTGAAGATATTGTGAAGCTGCGTGGGGAGGACCCTGCAAAAGCCAAAGAATGGCGCATGAATGTCCGCCAAGTCTTTATGAACGCCTTAAAAAATAATCGCGAACTCATTGGCTTTTCAGAGAATAACGAATACATTCTCGCTTAATGAAAATTACAGAATTTGAACTCCGCACTATTCACCTTCCTTTGGTACGCCCATTTCGCACATCTTTTGGAACCCAGACTTCTCGCGAGCTAATAGTTGTAAAGGTGCGCGATGAGAACGGAACCCTTGGTTGGGCCGAAGATGTAGCAATGTCTGAGCCTTTGTACTCACCGGAATATGTTGCTGGCAATTTAGACCTCATGAAAAGATTTTTAATTCCTGCTCTCTTCGCTCGCGCAGAAATTACTGCTGAAGATGTTGCAGAATTATTGTCCCCATTTCTTGGTGCTCCAATGGCAAAAGCAGCTCTTGAAACTGCAATCTTAGATGCGCAACTACGTACCCAAAAGAAAAGCCTGGCTTCCTATTTGGGTGCAACAAAAACAAAAGTGGAATGTGGAGTTTCGGTGGGCATTTCTCCGACGATTGATCAACTTCTTGAAGAAGTTGGATCTTATGTTGACGCTGGATATCGCCGAATTAAATTGAAGATTGAACCAGGTTGGGATATTGAGCCAGTTCGTGTTGTTCGCGAAACTTGGCCAACAATTCCATTGCAGGTAGATGCCAATCAAGCGTACTCACGCACGGACGGGGATCATTTGGCAAAACTTGATCCATATAATTTGCTACTCATTGAGCAACCACTCGATGAACATGACATCTTGGGCCACGCAGGCTTAGCGAAAAAAGTAAAGACTCCAATATGTTTGGATGAATCCATCGTCTCCTTGCGTGCGGCGCAAGATGCTCTGACTTTGGAAGCAACAACGGTCATAAACATAAAGCCAGGCCGTGTTGGTGGATATCTTGAATCAGTTCGAATTCACAATCTTTGTGTTGAGAAAAAGATTCCGGTTTGGTGTGGTGGGATGCTTGAAACAGGAATTGGCCGCGCGGCAAATCTTGCTCTTGCTGCCTTGCCTGGTTTCACACTTCCTGGTGATACTTCTGCATCAGCTAGATACTTCAAGGAAGATGTCACCGATCCATTCGTAATGGATGACGGCTACCTCACGGTGCCTACTGGGTATGGCATCGGTGTTGAACCTCATATGGATTTCCTCGAAGAGATCACCACATCTAAAGAAATCGTTACACGATAAAGTAAAAAACCCCTTGCTCGGGCTTGCGCGCGCCCGTACCGTTCGCCCCTCAACCGACTACTGGAGGGCTATTCCATGGGCTTGAACAAGGATCCGCATACATTCACCAAGATCACTCTTGATGAAAGTGAAATGCCAACACAGTGGTACAACATCATTCCTGATCCAATTCATGCTGGTGGCCTTCGTTATCACGGTATGGCGCCGCTTGTTTCGCATATCTACGAACTTGGAATGATGACCGCGACAACTGTTGGGCAGAAGGAATGCTTTGAGGCGGCAGTTAAGTTTGCCCGCACAGAAGGAATTGTTCCCG
>CAIMSI010000140.1 GCA_903844115.1 uncultured Actinomycetes bacterium | reverse complement strand
CTTTATTGCCTTTGCCATTAGGCATCATCAACATTCGTGAAGCTGCGGTGGCTTCTTCAACATAGAAATGTGGTGCTATCTCCATCGACTTTGCCCATTCAATCTCTGAAGAAATATCACGCAATGTTTGGGCGCCTTGAGTGAGATATGTGTCGGTCGCATTGATAGAAGCAGCTAGCAATGGCGCCTTTGATGTAAGTAAACGCGGGAATTGACCCCCCAGTGAATGAGGCCAGAAAAACATTAACTGTCGCAGCGCCGCTGAATGAAATGTTCTAGCCGAAGCGCTGGGAACGCCTAGCTGACGCAACCGCGCGCGCATTTCGCCGGCTGCGCGTGCTGTAAATGTGAGCGCCAGTGTTTTCGTAGGATCGGCAACGCCTGATGCGACAGCATATGCAATTCGATGGGTTATGACGCGGGTCTTACCTGTTCCGGCACCCGCAATAACGCAAACCGGTCCGCGAATTGCAGTGACTGCTTCGCGTTGTTCAGCATCTAAACCTTCAAGAATAAGGTCTGGATTAAGCGTCATAATTCTTGAGCCATCGAACTAGCGCCAACTCTCGGGACTATCTAAACGCGGACGCTGGGCTCCGTCGGCGGCGTACCAAGCTTCAATCATCGCGCGAGCAACAGAGAGTGGCGGTGGAAGTAGAAGTGTTTCACTTTTAAGGCCCTCAATGATTGAATCCCGGTCAAGCCACTTTATCTCAACGATTTCTTCACCATCAGGTTGTGCGTTTTGCGGATCTGAAATTATTGCCGAAAATGCAATCATGAGAGAGGCGGGAAATGGCCAGGGTTGTGAACCTACATATTCGATGGAGTGAGCTTTTACATTCGCCTCTTCCTGAACTTCCCGAATTACTGCAGCTTCAAAGGATTCTCCTGGCTCAACAAAACCAGCGAAAGTTGAAAAACGATGTTCGGGCCAAACTTGTTGACGTCCGAGCAAGATTCGATCATCTTGATCGCGAAGTAGCACGATGATTGCAGGATCAGTACGCGGATAATGTTCGGTCTCACATGCTGTGCATCGGCGCACTGAACCAGCCAGTGCCGGGCGACTATCGGCTCCACATGTCGAACACTTAGGGTGCCGCTTGTGCCATAGAGCAAGGGATTGACCGTGAACTGCGATACCAATCTGAAGTTCATTTAAATTTGCTTCGCGCAAAAGTTTATAGCTCTCTTCCGGAGCGAGAAGTAACGGAGAATTGAAAACAAAATAAGCAACGCCATCGGAATCTAGCCCCAAGAAATAACGCTCGCCATCAATTGGCGCTCCATCAACTAATTTGCTGGGATTGAGAAAAACTAATCCGTTCTCATCAGCCAAATATTTCTCACCATTAAAATGGATAATCTTTGCTTTTAGCCAGAGCGCATCTAGCGCAGCCTCATCTGTGCGAAGGTGAGCAGCTCTATCCACCGCACTCTTGGCCAGAGGCAATTTGAGCGGCAAATTGAGCGGAGCAACCATGGGGCGACCCTACTAGTCTCTATCCATGAAGGTCATCTCGTGGAATTTGCTGCATGGAATGGCCATTCCCCCTGCTGAAAGCGCTACAAGCCAAGGGGCCGAGAGCACGAATGCGGCGATAGCTCGGCTCGAAGCTGCAGTGTTGAAGCTAGAAGTTGATGTGCTCGGGATTCAAGAAATAGATTTTAATCAAAGCAGATCCTTGCATGTACATCATGTTCAAGAGATTGCACGAACTATGGAAACCGAGCACTGGGCATTTGCTCCGACACTCATTGGTACACCGGGTGGCGCGTGGCACGCGTTAAAAAAAGATTCCGAGGCCGCTCACATGCAACTCATCACTTCCACATCAGGCACACTTACCGAAACTGCGTATGGCATTGGTTTAATTTCCAAAGTACCCGTTAAAAAGTGGCATCGCCTTGAATTAGGGCGTTCGATTATTGGGCTCCCGCTGGCTGTTCCGCGAAAGCGAGGCGTGGGATTGGCCTATGTGAAAGATGAACCACGTGTTGCACTCGCGGCAGAGTTAGAAAATGGATTCACGATTGCTGTAACGCATCTTTCATTTGTGCCATTTGTAAATTACTTCCAACTAAAGAAGATGCAACGCTGGATCTCGCAGTTGCCCGGTACGCCAATCATTATGGGAGATTTGAACTTACCGTGGAACCTTCCAGAAAAAAGCGGCTGGAAATCTTTGGCGCTTGTGAAAACATACCCGTCGTGGGCACCACGAATTCAATTTGATTATGTTTTAACTTCACAAAAGGGATTGACTTCTATTGTGAGTAAAGTGCTCACAATCCCCAAGCTTGGCGTGAGTGATCATCTGCCTATCGGAGTTGAAATAAAGCGACGGGCAGATAGCTAGAGAAGCGGAACTGCTGTTATCAACTTAGTAATCCCCGCCTCATCCAAGATATCTGCAGGGCGAATGGTTTGATTTGCTGGGATGTAATGGAACGCTGCGCTGATATTTTCTAGCGCTATATTATGAAGTTTAGAATATGCAAGGCGATACATGGCAAGTTGAATAGCCGCATCGTTAAGGTCTTCACCACTTTTAATCTTTCCAGTTTTCCAATCCACCACTTCATAGCGATGCTCATCAATTCGATAAACAGCATCTATGCGGCCCCGGAAGAGAACACCCTCGATAACAGTTTCAAAGCCTTCTTCCACGCTAATTGGTTGGCGCTGGCTCCATTCACTTTCTAACCATTGATTCTGAAGCTTTTTGAGAGCTGTCGATCCTCTCTCTTCGTTGATCTCTTGTGATTGATCATCTCTATCTTCATGAATGGCATCGCCAAAAATATCGTCATCAAAAAGCACACTTTCTTGGAAGTGCCGTTCTATCCAGGTATGGAATTCCGTGCCTTGACGCGCTACGCGCTCGGTGTGCATTGGCATCGGCCGGCGGATAGTAAGAGCCAACTCTGCTGGATCAGATTTCAATCGGATAAGAGTGGAAACTGAAAGCCTGGTTGGAAGATAAACATTAGTAACGGCAGAGTAACGACGGCGTTCTTGGATCAACGCAGCGGCATCATTCATAAGTGCAATTTCTGCGGGAGTCGAAGTGGGAATATTTTCGTAATCTAGAGCAGGGGCGTTCTTAACGAGTTGGGCCGCTGCGCGAATTGCGAGTGATCTTTTTGGAGCAAGTGGCCATGTCGCGCTCTTCTTGTTGACCAGATTTGGATTCTCCCCTTGCGCATCCACCGCATCTGCAAGAAGATGAGAAGGGTTTCGAGCAAGAACAAAATCTTTTATCCAGGTGAAGAGTTCACTTTGGTCGTTAGCAGTTTTGCCATCGCCATAAATCGCGCTGGTCCCCATCAGGTGTGTTTTAGCTCGAGTGAATGCGACATAGGCAAGCCGTAGCTCTTCCTCGCGCTTTTTACGCTTCCATCTAGCTTCGAATTCTTTTAGCTCTTTTCCCGTCGCAGCAAAAGTTAATTCACTCGGTACTCTAAAGTCTTCAACATCCATAGTGTCTTTTCGTAATTCCAAATGAATGGAACCAGAACTCTTGAGCCAACTATCTGAACCTCGTCCAGAATTTGGAAAATTCTTATCGTTGAGGCCAGGAACAGCGACCGCATCCCACTCGGCACCTTTTGAAGTATGAATTGTTAAGATCTGAATTGCTTCATTGGAAACCGTGACGGTTGCAGGTTTGAGACCACCTTCTTGGCTCTCGGCAACTTCAAGCCACCTGAGGAAGGAAGAAAGCGTTCCACCATTGCGTTGGAAGGATGCGGCTTCATCAAGAAATGCGTCAATATGGCGACGTCCCGATTGCCATCCGTCGCGGACGAGAAGTTCAGTATCTAATCGCAAGAAACGTTCAACTTCTGTGATGATGTCGGTGAGTGAGCCACCAAGTGAGCGCCGTAAACCAGCGAGTTCTAATGAGAATTCCGTTAATCGCTTCAAGCCTTCGGAAGTAAAATAAGAACTCTCTGCTTTCGCAATTTCATCAAGAGCTTCAATTATTGAACCAATAGGAAGATCATCAGCTTCTAAGACATCTACATTTCCATTTTCAAGAGCATATTCAAGTGCTTTGCCCCGTGAATCATTTCCTTCCTTTGCACGGTCCCGGGCGAAGCGTCCAAGTCCTGCAAGGTCTTTAGGACCAAGTGCAATTCGTGGCCCAACCAAGAGTCTGGCAAGTGCTGTGCCTTTATCTGGGAAAGTGATCGAACGAAGAACTGCAATGATGTCTGCAACTTCAGGGACATGAATCAACCCACCGAGTCCAACAACTTCTGTAGGCAAGCCCCGCTCACGAAGCGCATTTTCAATCTCTGCAATATAACTTTTTGTGCGAACCAGAACTGCGCATGTTGGTCGCACCTCAGACAATCGTGGCTTGCCGGATTCATCCATCCATAACTTTTCGAAGAAATCGGCAATCCCTTCGGCCTCATCGTGGCGAGTCAAATATCTTCCGGCAAGCACTTCTCCATCATTTGCGCCAGGGCGAAGTGAAAGTTTCTTTACACTTGTCGAGGAGTTACCCCGTGATTCATTAATGGCCTGGGCATGATGATCAATAATCAAGTTTGCAAAATCTAAGATTTCTAAATCATTGCGCCAGGTAGTGAGAAGATTGAATTCGATGCATTCTTTACCCGAATTAGCGGGTGTGGCTGAGCTCGCAAATCGCTTTCCGAAGTCTTCAAGTGTTTGTGCTGCTGCGCCACGCCATCCATAGATTGATTGATGTGGATCCCCGACTGCTGTGACGGAATGTCCACTGTTTCCAAATAAGTTGGATAAGAAGCGCACTTGGCTAAATGAGGTGTCCTGGTACTCGTCCAGCAACACCACTTTGTAACGGGCAGATTCGCGAAGAGACATTTCTTTGACTTCTTCAGAAAGCTTTGCAGCAAGTGCCATATGATCATCGAAAGTTAGAGTGCCGTTAGATTTGCGATATTCATCAGCCTCGCGCACCATCCGTAAAATGGTGATGCGCTCTTTGATGATTGTGATGGCATCACGCACTTCCTTGTTGGATTTGCCAGTTATCCCTTCAAACTGAGCTAATTTCAATCGATCCAGCGCCTCGACTTCTTCAATACTTAAGTTGTGCTCGGCTATTGCCGAGGAAAGTGACATGACGTTTTCTACGATTGTTTTGGGTGAATGTGTGAGTGGGAATTCAATATCACCTTCGCGAGTCACAATTTGATGGGTAAGTTGCCAAGCTGCAGCTTCTCCAATTGGCTCAACTGAAGAATCAATACCTAACAAAATTCCATATTCATTGAGTGCGCGCCCAGCATAGGAATGATAGGTAGAGACTTCAACGGCGATATCGGGAGACTGACCGGTCTGTGCATCTTGTGGTAACAAGCCCGCCTTGCGAAGTTGGCGAAGGCGTTTGCGAATACGAGTTGAAAGTTCACCGGCAGCTTTGCGGGTAAAAGTAAGTCCCAATATTTCATGGGGCGCAACAACTCCATTTGCCACTAGCCAGAGAACTCGTTGGCTCATAGTCTCTGTTTTTCCAGATCCTGCTCCAGCGATAATGACGGCCGGTCCCCAATGTTTGGATTCAATAATTGCGCGTTGCTCATCAGTTGGGAGAATCAATTTCCCAGTTATGGAACCAAGTGCCTGGGCTATCTCAATGGAGGAAATCTCCTTTTTGAGTTCAATCTGTCCATTGACTATGCGTGCGTTGGACAAGTCCTGGCTCTGGTTCATTCGATCACACTCCTGCCATTGGATTGCAATGGGCAAATGAGTTTTACCGAACAGGTGCGGCAATTCTTATTGAGTATTGCGGTGAATTCATTAGAACTCATTCCTTCTGCTGCGCTTTCAATTTGGGCAACAATTACATCGCGATCAACAGTAGGTTGTGAACGAAGCGCCGCCTCTTTGCGATCTCCGCCAACAAAAAGAAGCTCGGCACCTCCAGAAGTAGTTACCTCGGTGACGGCAGCAAATCCACCTTCCATCACGGCAAGTTGATATGCGGCTAATTGCTTATGTTCCATACCCTCTTTAATGGAAACTGCAGTTGCGCCAGTTTTTAGGTCGACAACGTGTAACGCACCATCTGAAATTTCTAATCGATCTACACTTCCGCTAATAATCGCCCGGCCTATTTCAACTTTAAATGGTTCTTCCACGGCGACTATTTGGCGCTTGTTTTCGCGATGCCAATCAAAAAAACGCTCCAGCATTGCACGCGCTTCACCAAGTTGAGCCGCTTTAAACCAACCCACGTTTTGATCGACGATTGACCAAGACTTGGTGAGCTTTTCAATTGCCCCATCTAGAGTCAGAGTTGAATCTTGGGCAGCCATGCGAGCAAGGGCGTGAATGGCGGTACCGAGAAGTTGGGCTGTTGAATCTCCATCACGCGCACCGTTCTTTTCCAAGAACCACTTCACGCCGCAATCTTCAAAACTTTGCAGTCCACTTGGGGAGACAAAAACTGATTGCCCGTCGGCAACAACCGGAGCATCTGTACTAAGTTCGCGTGCTCCTAACCATGTCTGCGGATCTGCGGCAGAAAAACCTTCTTTTGCCAAAGTCGCCAAAAGTGTGGCCGCAAACTCTTTATCAGCTTCCTCTTTACTTTCTAAAGTTCGACGTAATTCAGAGATGAGCGCTTGCGAGGTGAGTGAGCGTTCGGTTTGTGCATGTTCCCCTTCATCGGATGAGATTCCGTAGAGATCCTCAAATATCTCATCAAAGAATCGTGACGGTTGTAAATCTTCTGCTTGCACCGCGGTGACCAAGAGTCTTGAGGCGCCTCGTGAGCGAGCTACGTTTAAGAGGCGACGTTCATCTTTCATTAAACCGTAGGAAGCACTCGCAGCAATTTCACTGGGCGAACGCAACCCCGTGCGTTCTGCTTCGACCAACCGTTCACTTCCGAGCAAAGAACCTCGCTCTTTGAGATTTGGCCATGCACCTTCCTGCAAACCAGCAAGTGCGACAAATTTCCATTGCAAACCTTTTGCTGCGTGAACCGTGAGAAGTGAAACGACATTTTCTTTCTGTGCTTTAGAAAATATTGCATCACTCAAAATGCGCTCATCAAAGAGTTGATCAATAAATGTTGTAGCCCTCGCTCCTGGTGCTCGTTCTGAAAATCTACGGGCAGCTTCAAATAATTGGATTACTGAATCGATATCGCGATCAGCAAGCGCGCCTTTGTTCCCGCCAGCCAGGGCTCGTTCGCGCCACAACGCAGAAATCTTTGCTCCGTTGTAATCCATGGATCCATCCCAAATAGCCCACAACACATCACTGACATCAGCTGCACGACCCTTATAGCCGAGTGATGCTTTGCGCGCAGCGAAAAGTAAATCTCGAAGCCGAGCAAATGGACGCAACTGCGAATCCACCGTGATAGTTGGATCCTCCAGCAGAGCAAGAGCCATCTCTGTTGTTGTTTTCAAATCGCCTTCGGCTCGCTCTTTTGCCAAATGCACCCGTATTTGACGCAATTCAAGAGCGTCGGCGCCACAGAATTCAGAGAGCAGAACTGATTCCACGCGCTCCCAGTTGGAAGAAGTAAGAAGGTGCGGGCGAAGAGCGAAGTTTGCAATATCTAAAATTGGACGAACTGCAGGATTATCGGCAAGTGCAACGGCTCCAGCATCAACGCTTAATGGAATTCCATTCTGCGCAAAGGCGCGTTGCAGTGCAGACACTTGGAGGCCGGGATTGCGAATGAGCACAGCCATCTCTGACCACGGCAGACCATCATGAAGATAAGCGCGTTTGAAGGCATGTGCGATGTGGTGCGCGGCTTGCGCATGGCTCGAGAGTTTTGCTGCTTCTTCCAAACGATCGGCAGCAATGCGATGTTGGGTAATTAATTCAATTTGCGATGTAGTTACCTCGCGTACATATCTTTCCACGCTATCAGGATCAGCACCACGGAATCGACCTACCGCTGATTGCGAATCTACAAAAAGAACAGTGTCTGCCGGAGAAATCAATGCCAGAAGTTCACGCTGACTCTTATCGCTCTCTTGAAATTCATCAACAAGGATGGTTGTAAACATTGTGCGATATTTGGAGAGAAGTTCTGGGGAGGATTTCAGCCGAAGGATTGCCTCAACAATAATTGCCGATGGATCGATTCGGATTAAAGTTTCTCCAACACTTGCGCTTCGCAAATTCATCACGTCGGCATATGAACGCCAGAAGTCAGCAGCGCCGTTCCAATATGGCTCATTCATCTCATGTGCCAGATTTTTCAAGTCATCAGGGAATAGTCCTAGCTCAGTTCCGCGAAGGATTAAATCACGTACTTCGCGTACAAATCCTTGAGTTTGCTTTGCAAGTGCGAGGTCGGCATGCCAATCGGATTTATCAAAACCACTTTCAAGCATCTCGCTTATAAACGCATCTTGTTCGGCTCCCGATACCAATATATACATCGGATCATCTGGCGTGAGCTTTTCGTTTAGGATCGAAAATGCAAGTGAATGAAAAGTACGCGCAAGTGGATTAGTCGCTGTGCTCTTTGCGCCAATCGCAATCTCATCGCGAATAATCGATGCACTCTCACGACCATAAGTAATAATCAAAACCGAATTAGGATCCTGGCCCGCATCCATACGCGACAACGCCGCTCGTATAAGGGTTCTGGTTTTACCTGTACCTGCACCGCCAAAAACTCCCAGTGATCCGCGGTGAGCAATTACTTCTTCTTGCTCGGCATCAGCAACAAAAGTCGGCACACTGACTGCTCTACGAACGAGCTTGAGAGTTGCGGCCACGGGACTATCTAACCCGTTACCGCTGACAAAGCGCTGGAATTAGGAGTTAGCGGTGAGGTTCGACTTCTTTGCGCGAGCAGTTGCACGTGCGCGCTCGTTGCCATCAAGGGTGACCTTGCGGATACGAACTACGGCAGGCGTGACTTCTACGCACTCATCTTCACGGCAGAATTCCAAAGCACCTTCCATGTTCAGCTTCTTAGGCGGAACCAAACGCTCTGATTCATCCGTACCCGAAGCACGCATGTTGGTGAGCTTCTTTTCGCGAACGCAGTTAACGTCCATATCTTCTGAACGTGAATTCTCGCCAATAACCATTCCTTCATACACTTCATCGCCTGGCTCAACGAAGATGCTTCCGCGATCTTGTGTTCCATAAAGTGCGTAAGAAGTAACGGTTCCCATACGGTCTGAAACAAGTGAACCTGTTCCGCGCGTACGGATGTCTCCGTGCCATGCTTCATAACCATCAAAGACGTGGTGGAGCAGACCAGTTCCACGAGTTTCTGTAAGGAACTCAGTACGGAAACCAATCAAGCCACGAGCAGGAACGCGATAATCAAGGCGAATCCAACCGGTGCCGTGGTTAACCATTTGTTCCATGCGTCCCTTACGAAGTGCCATCAATTGTGTAAGCACGCCAAGGTATTCCTCGGGTGCATCAATAGATAGGCGCTCCATAGGTTCGTGAATTTTTCCATCAATCTTCTTCAAAACAACTTGTGGCTTACCAACGGTAAGTTCAAATCCTTCGCGCTTCATGATTTCAACGAGGACTGCAAGCTGCAATTCACCGCGACCTTGAACTTCCCAAGTATCTGGACGTTCAGTATTGAGTACGCGAAGTGAAACGTTACCGACAAGCTCAGCATCAAGGCGGCCTTTTACTTGGCGAGCAGTGAGCTTTGTTCCACTCTTACCTGCAAGCGGTGATGTGTTGATACCAATTGTCATAGAAATCGAAGGCTCATCCACTGTAATCAACGGAAGTGCATGCGCATCCTCAGGATCAGCAAGAGTTTCGCCCAATGTAATGGTCTCGATACCTGCAACAGCGATGATGTCACCAGGGTGAGCTTCCAAGGCTGGAACGCGATCAAGTGCTTCCGTAATAAGAAGTTCGGAAATCTTTACTCTCTCAACAGTTCCATCAGTTTTCATCCATGAAACTTGTTGGCCCTTCCTGATCACACCTTCGCGCACGCGGCAAAGTGCAAGGCGGCCAAGGAATGGGGATGAGTCAAGGTTTGTGACGTGCGCCTGAAGTGGCGCGCCTTCATGATATTCAGGTGCTGGGATTGCAGAGAAAATAGTGTCAAACAAAACATCAAGGTTCTCTTCAACAGGCATTCCACCATCTGCTGGACGTGTCAATGAAGCACGACCCGCTTTTGCAGATGCATAGATAACTGGAAATTCAATTTGAGATTCATTGGCATCAAGGTCCAAGAATAATTCGTACGCTTCATCAACAACTTCAGCGATACGTGAATCGGGGCGGTCCACCTTGTTGATCAAAAGGATTACTGGAAGGTTCTTCTGCAACGCTTTGCGCAAAACGAAACGAGTTTGTGGAAGTGGGCCTTCTGAAGCATCGACAAGCAGAATTACGCCGTCAACCATTTCAAGTCCGCGTTCTACTTCGCCACCAAAATCGGCGTGGCCTGGGGTATCAATAATGTTGACGATGGTGTTGCCGCGCTTTACCGCGGTGTTCTTAGCAAGGATGGTAATTCCTTTTTCGCGTTCAAGATCCATCGAATCCATCATGCGGTCTTGGCCTTCATCCTGCTTCTTATGAGCGGCAAAAGCACCTGATTGCCACAACATCGCATCAACGAGTGTGGTCTTGCCATGATCCACGTGAGCGATGATCGCAACGTTGCGAAGATCTTCGCGCTTTTTTACTGGCAGGTCTTTTAAGTGTGCTTGCTTCTTCATTTTTTTCCCTCAGTTTTTATTAGATTTGTATTAAACGTTAAAACGAAATTCGACGACGTCGCCATCTTGCATTACATACTCTTTACCTTCCATACGCACTTTTCCGTGCGCACGTGCCTCGTTCATCGACCCGGCAGCGATTAAATCGTTGTAGGAGACAATTTCGGCCTTGATAAAACCTTTTTGAAAATCGGTGTGAATCACACCGGCAGCCATAGGAGCGGTATCGCCCTTATGAATAGTCCAAGCACGCGCTTCTTTAGGCCCGGCAGTCAGGTATGTCTGCAAACCTAAAGTATCAAACCCAACACGAGCCAGCGTTGTGAGCCCAGGTTCTGTTAATCCGATTGCCTCCAAAAGTTCCATGGCATCGGCGTCATCAAGTTCTGAAAGTTCTGCTTCTGTTTTCGCATCCAGCAAAATTGCCTCAGAAGGCGCAACCATCGCTTGCAACTTTGCACGAAGTTCTGAATCTCCCAGTTCTTGGGCATCAACATTAAATACATAGAGGAAAGGTTTGGTTGTCATGAGTTGCAGTTCAGCAATCAATGCCAAGTCAATCTTTGATCCGTAAAGGAGTTTGCCCTCATTCAAGATAACTTGAGCTTTTTTAATCTCCTCAACAACTGCAGCTTTCTCTTTTTGAATACGCGCTTCTTTCTCCAAACGAGGAATAGCTTTCTCGATCGTTTGAAGGTCTGCGAGGGCAAGCTCAGTATTGATAACTTCAATATCCGATGCTGGGTCAACAAAGGCAGCTGATCGTTCACCTTCGCGGGTTACGTTCTCGTCAGTAAAAACGCGAATGACCTGACAGATAGCATCGGTCTCGCGAATATTTGCGAGGAACTTATTTCCAAGTCCGGCACCTTCAGAGGCACCTTTCACAATTCCTGCGATATCCACAAAAGAGACAACTGCTGGAAGGAGCTTTTCAGAACCGAAGACGGTAGCCAGTTGGGCCAGACGCGGATCGGGTACGCCCACGACGCCCACGTTTGGCTCGATGGTGGCAAAGGGATAATTGGCGGCCAGCACGTTGTTCTTGGTGAGGGCATTAAATAGGGTCGACTTACCCACGTTTGGCAGTCCGACGATTCCAATTGAGAGGCTCACAGGGGGTTAAGGATACGGGGCTTTGTCAGTCCTTCCTGCCACGATACGTCTATGGATACGTCTATCAGCAACCTTTCTCTCCTTCTTTCGGCCGTTATCGGCCTCCTGGCAGGCGTAACAATTGGCGTTCTCTATTCACGCGCTCGTTCTGGCAACGTTTCTTCTGATTTAGCTGCAGAAGTGGCAAAGAACAAAGTTCTCACCGAGCAACTTGAATCCCTTCGCAAAGAAGAAAATGAGAAGGTCCGACTGGATCAATCTCTTCAAGCGGTCACGCAGACGATTTCTCTGCTCTCTAAACAATCCCAAGATGCTGAAGTAAAGCGTGTTGAAGCTGAATCTGTCATGAAAACACAAATTGAAAATATGCGAACAGGAAATGAAACGCTGCTTCGCGAAACTACTCGTTTGGCTGGGGCGCTTTCTAATTCTCAAACTCGTGGAAAATTTGGTGAAACTCAACTCGAGATGATTCTGGAAAATTCTGGACTTATCGAAGGTGTTCACTTTTTTAAACAAGATTATCGCTCCAAGGATGCTGAGATTTCAAAACCTGATATTCGCATTGCAATTCCCGGTGGCTCTGAAATCTTTGTTGATTCAAAATTTCCTTTCGACCGCTTCCTCGAAGCTATCGGTGAAAATGAACCTGGAGCACGGCGCTCGCTTATGGAGCTGCACGCAAAAGATCTCATGGGGCATGTCAACGCACTAGCAAAGCGTGGCTACCAAGAAGGGTCCAACTCCCCCGATTATGTAGTTCTCTTTGCTCCTTTTGAGTCCATCCTTTCTGAAGCCCTTGAAGTCGATCCGCAAATCTTGCATAAATCATTTGAAAAGGGGGTCACTATTGCTACGCCAACGACAATGATGGCCCTTCTTCGCACTGTTGCGTATGTCTTCAATCAATCTGAAATGGCGCAAAATGCCACAGCAATCACCGATCTGGCTGGTCAACTTTTAAAGCGAATTGGAGTTGTACATAACAAGATTGCTGCTCTTGGAAAAACCATCAAAACTTCTGAACGAGCATTTAATGATTTGGTTCAAAGCGCAGAGGAAAACATGCTCCGTCCGGCTCGTAAGATGCTTTCTCTTGGCGTCCCAGCATCAAATAAATTGAAAACGAATGAACAGCTCGATGATGAAATTCGTGAAATTAAACCAAAGCTAGCAATTGTCAATGGTGAGCTTTTCGATGATTTGGATGAAGAGGAAGAAAACGAGGAGTTAGAATGAGCATCATGTCAGAGCCACGAGTAGCCAACCCCATTAAGGGCCTTGGCCTAAAGGCGCCAGGAGTTGTCCTGCTCCAATTTTTGCTTATTCTCATCTTCGAAACTTTTGAATATTCTTTTACTAAAGTTGGAGTTTTTACAGGTATTGCCATTCTCGTCTCATTCGCCGGAGGGCTAATTCTGGGACGCGCTGGAACTGCTTTTTCAGCGGTCGTCACTCCACCGCTGGCGTTTCTATTTTCAACTTTGATTTTGATCGCAACAGTTGGCGGAGGTGGATTAAGCATCTCTCACCTGGGATTAGATCTTGTAACTGTACTCAGCGCTGCTGCACCCTTTTTAGTAATTGGAGCGGGCGCTAGTTGGGTTTACTACTTCATCAAAAAGGGCAAGAAGTAACTCTTTTAGAGCTGTCCTGCTTCTTTCAGATTCCTGCGTAGCTCTTGTGGCAATGCAAAAGTTAAACTTTCCTCAATAGCTGTAATTGTCTGAACATCACCATAGCCGCGTGTAGCGAGGAAATCTAATAGGTCATTCACAAGGTTTTCTGGAACTGATGCCCCACTTGAAACACCCACCGTCTCTACCCCATCAAACCACTCATCTTTTACTTCAGATGCGTAATCAATGAGATAGGCGTTCTTTGCGCCGTATTCTGTTGAGACTTCCACCAAGCGGACGGAGTTAGATGAATTTGTTGAACCAACGATAAGAACTAAATCTGCTTGTGGTGCTATCTGCTTTATTGCTTGTTGGCGGTTCTGTGTCGCATAACAAATATCATCGCTAGGAGGATTTTCTAGCATCGGGAATTTTTCCTTGAGCGTAGCCACTGTTGCAAGAGTTTCATCAACGCTCAATGTGGTCTGTGAGAGCCAAATAACTTTCTTATCCTTGCGTACCGTTGCATTCTTTATACCCTCAGGGCCATCAACAAGTTGTACGTGATCCGGAGCTTCCCCGGCAGTACCGTCAACTTCTTCGTGACCTTCGTGGCCAATGAGAAGAATGTCGTAATCTTCTTTAGCAAACCTTTTTACCTCATGATGCACTTTGGTCACCAAGGGACAGGTTGCATCAATTGTTTTAAGGTTTCGCTTTGCAGCGCCCTCATGAACAGCAGGTGAAACTCCATGTGCTGAGAAAACAACAGTGGCACCTTCTGGCACTTCATCGACTTCCTCAACAAAAATTGCACCCTTGGCTTCAAGGGTGGCAACAACGTGGATGTTATGAACAATCTGCTTTCGAACATAAACCGGTGCCCCGTATAACTCGAGCGCTTTTTGAACGGCAATAACGGCTCTATCCACACCTGCGCAATACCCGCGTGGTGCGGCGAGGAGAACACGTTTAGCCATGCTCGAATACTAATAGAGTTGGCGAGTGCTCGAGACATCCGCGGAAAAGCCCCTCTCTGTCCGCGTCATTTCAGAAGCTATCGGGGATTACGTCAGCAAACTTGGCGCTGTTTGGATTGAAGGCGAACTTTCTGAAGTAACCGTTCGCCCAGGTGCCCCGATGGTTTTCATGCGCCTTCGCGATACAAGCGCCGATATGTCCCTCTCAATCATGTGTCATAAATCTGTCCTGGAGTCAGTGCAACCACTTCCACAAAATGCTCGAGTCGTCATGCATTCCAAAGTCTCTTGGTATTCCAAAAATGGTTCGCTATCAATGTCAGTCAAAGAAATTCGCCAAGTAGGGGTCGGGGAACTTCTTGCTCGCCTTGAACTCCTTAAATCCACTCTTGCAGATGAAGGACTCTTTGACCTTGATCGCAAAAGGGCGCTTCCATTCCTGCCAAAAAAAGTCGGACTCATTTGTGGCCGCAACAGCGATGCCGAAAAAGATGTTGTAGAAAATGCCAAACGCCGCTGGCCTGCGGTGGAATTTGAAATACGCGAAGTTGCCGTACAAGGTTCAGCAGCGGTCGTCGAAGTATCAGCGGCCCTTCGTGAACTAGATGCCGACCCAAATGTAGATGTCATCATCATTACTCGCGGCGGCGGATCCTTCGAGGATTTACTTCCGTTTAGCGATGAAAGTCTTGTTCGCCTGGCGGGCGAATCTACAACACCAATTGTCAGCGCCATTGGCCACGAAAAGGATTCACCACTTCTTGATTTAGTTGCCGACTACCGAGCCTCCACACCAACAGATGCAGGAAAGCGCGTTGTTCCAGATGTTGCAGAGGAGATGACAAGGATTCGTAATCTGCAAGATCGGGCAGCACGTCACATCACCAATTACATCGATTTTGAATTGCACCGCCTTGAAAATATTCGCACGCGACCAGTTTTCAAAGATCCCATGACGATTGTGACCCTTCGCAAAGATGTTTTGGATGGCCTTCACTCCCGTTCCCTGCGCAGCATCAATGGCAGGGTTGCGCTAGCGCAGGAAGAATTGACCAACCTTCGGACTCAAGTTCGGACACTTTCTCCGCAGGCAACATTGGACCGTGGCTATGCCGTAGTCCTAATGCAGGATGGTTCAATCGTCCGCAAAGCTTCAGCTTTGAAAAAGGGTGAAAAAATTGCCATCCGTGTCGCGCAGGGTGTGGTTGCCGCCACAACTGATGGCATCGCGCCAGATGCACTTTAACGCGGGTTGAAGTTTAAATAGAGGAGTAGATTTAAGAAATGGCCGAGAAGAAGATTTCCTATGAAGCAGCTCGCGATGAACTGGCAGAAGTAGTAACCCAGCTCGAAGGCGGACAGGCTTCACTTGAAGAGTCACTTGCCCTCTGGGAGCGCGGTGAGGCTCTTGCAAAAATTTGCCAGGAATGGCTCGATGGCGCCAAAGCGAAATTAGATGCGGTGAAAAAAGATGCCTGAGTTTCATTACAGCGATCTTCTTCCTTTAGGTGAAGATAAAACAGAGTACCGCCTGATTTCTACGCAAGGCGTATCTACATTTACCGCTGAAGGAATTGAATTTCTCAAAGTTGAGCCGCAAGCCCTTGAACGTTTAACCGCGGAAGCAATGCACGATATAAATCACTTTTTACGGCCAGATCATCTCCAGCAGCTCACAAAAATCATTACGGACCCGGAAGCATCGCCCAATGATCGATTTGTTGCCACTGATTTGCTGAAGAATGCCAATATTTCAGCAGGCGGAATTCTCCCTATGTGCCAAGACACTGGAACGGCTTTGGTCATGGGTAAAAAAGGTCAGCACGTGTTGACGTATGAAAAAGATGAAAAATCAATTTCACGCGGTATTTATGACGCATACACAACACTTAATCTTCGTTATTCCCAAATGGCTCCCATCACTACATGGGAAGAGAAAAATACCGGTAACAATTTGCCGGCCCAGGTAGAGATTTACTCTGATACTGAGCACTCATCTGAATACAACTTCCTTTTCATTGCTAAAGGTGGTGGAAGTGCCAACAAATCATTCCTCTATCAAGAAACAAAAGCAGTTCTTAACCCAAAATCGTTCATGAACTGGTTAGATGAGAAATTACGTTCCCTTGGTACGGCAGCTTGCCCTCCGTATCACCTTGCAATTGTTATCGGCGGAACGAGCGCCGAGCACACGGTAAAAACAGCAAAATTGGCTTCTACTCACTATCTAGACAGCTTGCCCGTTAAAGGTGATGCTGCAACAGGTCATGCTTTTCGAGATCTAGAACTTGAACAAGAAGTCCTCAAACTCACTCGGACTCTTGGAATTGGCGCCCAATTCGGCGGTAAATATTTCTGCCACGATGTGCGCGTAGTTCGCCTGCCTCGTCACGGGGCATCACTTCCTATTGCTATCGCAGTTTCATGTTCTGCCGATCGCCAAGCTAAAGGCAAGATCACCAAAGATGGAATTTTCCTCGAGAAATTAGAGCAGGATCCAGCGCACTTCTTGCCAGAAACCACTGATGAACATCTGGACGATAACGTCGTCGTCATTGATCTCAATCAAAGCATGTCGCAGATTCTTGCAACGCTCTCAAAGCATCCCATCAAGACCAGACTCTCACTCAATGGAACTCTCGTAGTTGCGCGCGATCTTGCACATGCCAAGTTGAAGGAACTACTTGATTCTGGCAAACCATTGCCTGACTACTTAAAGAACCATGCTGTCTACTACGCGGGTCCGGCCAAAACTCCTGAAGGATATGCCTCCGGATCTTTTGGTCCGACAACGGCCGGACGCATGGATTCATACGTCAATCAATTTCAATCTGCAGGTGGCTCACTTGTTATGTTGGCAAAAGGAAATCGCTCCAAGGCAGTCACCGATGCCTGCAAGGTAAATGGCGGTTTTTATCTTGGGTCCATCGGGGGCCCAGCGGCCCGTCTTGCCCAGGATTGCATCAAGAAAGTTGAAGTATTGGATTATGCCGAATTAGGAATGGAAGCGGTCTGGAAGATTGAGGTTGAAAACTTCCCTGCATTCATTGTCGTGGACAACAAGGGGAATGATTTCTTTGCCGAGACTTCCACCCCAATCCAGATTGGCGTGAAGCCCGCGCTTTAGATTTTTGGGCTAGTAGCCGTGGCTACGATGTTGCTTGCGAAGTGCTGCGCATGGACTTCCATAGCGAGCTGAAATGTATTTGAGCCCCCATCGAATCTGGGTCACTGGGTTTGTGCGCCAGTCCAGAGCAATCGACTCCATTTTGACCGCCGGCAGGGCTTGGGGAATTCCATGGGCGCCACTTCGATAATTGTGAGCCTTGAAGTTCCAATGGCTCTCGTTGTTCCAGAGCTGATCAAGGCAGCTAATCTGACTTGAGTTCCACGTCGAATAATTGGCGGCAATCAAACTGACGGCAACACTTCGTGCACCAGCGGGTGTCTTTGCAAATTCGACTTGCTTTGCTTGAAGTGAAACCAGGGCCATGACATGAGCATCAACGGAGGCAACTTGGCCAAGGTCCAAAAGACCTGGCTCAAGGACAGTAGATACCGGAACAGCTGGAAGTTGTTGGACTGGAAGGTCGGGCAAAGTCACTTCACGAGAGAGGGAAGTTTGAGCAAAGGAGGTGTCGACGGTCGCCAAAATCGAAATTGTGAAAGCAGCAGCGACTGCATAGCCAGGTTTTCTAAACTTGTTCAACATGATCGCCTCCTTCCTCACTCTTGAAACCACCCCCAAATTGGGGTCAGCCCGTCTTGATAGGCCAAAGGCTGGCAAGGATGAGTGGTCAGGGCAAATTTATCGGCGCGTGTGCCGCCAAAAAGTTTTATGTCACAGTTTTGTGCACAAGTAAAAGTGCAGGTCAGGCAGGGTACTGTCCGATTTATCCTTTTTGTCGTGTCACAGCTTCAGAAGCCGCAGATTCTGGATACCAGCCACTGAAGTTCAAAGGCTCCTCGAGCATCTCGGTGACCAGAGCGGCGATTGCCGACCTTTCCGACCGGGTCAAAGTGACGTGGGCAAAAAGTGGATGGCCTTTGAGGGACTCAACAACGGCGACCACGCCATCATGGCGACCAACTCGGATGTTGTCGCGTTGGGCAACATCGTGGGTCAGGATGACTCGCGAGTTTTGGCCAATTCGCGAGAGAACCGTCAGCAAGACACCCCGCTCCAAAGACTGAGCCTCATCGACAATCACAAAAGAGTCATGGAGGGAACGCCCGCGAATGTGCGTGAGCGGCAAAACTTCAATCAAACCTCGCTCGATGATCTCATCAATAACCTGTTGGCTGACAAGTGCTCCCAAAGTATCGAAAACTGCCTGGGCCCACGGTGACATTTTTTCACCTTCAGAGCCGGGTAGGTATCCCAATTCCTGTCCGCCGACCGCGTAGAGCGGGCGGAAGACGACAACCTTCTTATGTTGGCGACGTTCCAAGACAGCTTCAAGCCCAGCGCATAGAGCGAGCGCAGATTTACCGGTACCAGCCCGGCCTCCCAAGGAGACAATTCCGATTTCGTTATCAAGTAGCAGGTCCAAGGCAATTCGTTGTTCAGCTGAACGACCATGCAAGCCAAATGCTGAGCGATCCCCACGAACTAATTGCAGGCGTTTATCACTTGTTACTTTTGCTAGAGCGCTGCCTTTTTCAGAATGAAGCACAACGCCGGTATGGACCGGATTCGTTTCGGCCAGTTCGTGTTTAATCTTCTCTCCTTCATAGAGAGAATCAATCATGGCGTGCCCAATGTTGGCTTCAACAATTCCAGACCAGCCGCTGGTGGGAGCAAGTTCTGCGCGATATTCATCGGCTTCTACTCCAACCGATGAAGCTTTGACTCGAAGTGGCAAGTCTTTAGTGACTAGAACTACGTCAGCACCTTCAGCCATAAAATTACGCGCCACTGCAAGAATGCGAGAGTCGTTGGAACTATCTCGAAGAAATCCAGCAGGAAGAGAAGAAGGATCGGTGTGGTTGAGCTCTACTTTAAGAGTTCCACCTTCGTCATTGATTGAAATTTCTTCATCAAGGCGGCCATAACGAACTCGAAGATCATCGAGTGAACGCAGTGCAAGACGGGCAAAATAACCCAATTCTGGGTGTTCGCGCTTTGTTTCAAGTTCTCCAATTACAACAATTGGAATTATGACTTGGTGTTCGGCAAATCTTGCGATTGCCCCGGGATCTGCTAGTAAGACGCTGGTGTCGATGACATAAGTTTTACGACCGTCTTTTGCAGCTCTGGCCAAGGGAAACTCGCAATCTTTGCCGCCAGGCTCCATGGGAACCCTCGACAATCTTCAGCACCTCTCCTTTTTCACCTTTTACAAGAACGGGATGAAATCGGACTTATAAGTCATAAGGTAAATCTCGGGCAGGGACTAACACCTTCGACACGCGCGAGTGCGGGTTGAATTTTAGGTAACGGTTTTGTTTCAGATGCCAGATCGGCTAGATGCCATAACCGCTAGATGCCAAAACCGCTAGATGCCATAACGGCGGTGACGTTGGCTATAAGCACGCAGCGCCCGGAGAAAATCTACCCGGCGAAAATCAGGCCAATATGCCTCACAAAAATAAAACTCAGAATGTGCCGATTGCCAGAGAAGGAAGCCTGACAGCCGCTGTTCCCCCGAGGTCCTAATAACTAAATCTGGGTCTGGCAAACCGGCGGTGTACAGATGCTTTCCAATTTCATCGCTACTAATTTGGTCTGCAATCTCATCGGCTGATTTTCCAGCGCCAACTCCGGTGCGGATGTAATTGCGCACCGCATCGACAATCTCGCGCCGTCCGCCATATCCAATGGCCACATTCACAACAATTTTGGATACGCCTTTGCTTTGTGCTTCGACCGTTTTCAATTTTTCATGCAGCCAATCCGGAAGTAAATCCAAAGCTCCAAGGGGCTTGATCTCCCAACGTTTGAGCTCTCCCAGACTATCGATGGCAGCGCCGATAATTTTAAGTAGCGGATCCAATTCTTCTGCAGGGCGATTGAGATTATCCGTCGAGAGCAGCCATAAGGTAACGATGCTGACGTTTGCTTCCTCGCACCATTCCAAAACTTCAATGATTTTTTCGGCGCCTTTGCGGTGTCCATCTTCTGGCGAGGTAGCCAAAGTGCTTTTCGCCCAACGACGATTCCCATCCAAAATAATTCCTACGTGGTGGGGAGTTTCATCATAATTGAGGCGAGAGAGAAGACGCTTTTCATAGATTGGATAAAGCACAGCTTTAATGGCTCGCTTGATAGACGCCTTCATAAATAAGAGTTATTTACTGAGGAAGTTGGGAGCCACCGGTCAGCGCCGCATATTCAGCACGGGCGCGACGATCGGCAACGAAGGATGCTATTGGCAAAGTGCCCGCTGCTAGGTAGCCGAGCATGCTAAAAAATGGCTTGCGTACGGAGAGCGAATAGTTGAAAGCAGTCAGTACATAAATCATGTACATAAAGCCATGAACGACGGCTATTAAACGTATTGCCGTAGGGACGTTGTCATTGGTCGCCGTGAGCTTGATTGGTAAATAAACCAACCAAAGTAGAAGTGAGAGAACACCTGCGACGTTGGCCATTACGCGAAATCGAGCAAGAGCTCCGGCCCGATTAAATTTGAAGAAATTCATAGTCAAACCTTACTCGCTCTTGGCTTTTACGCTCCGAAAGCGGTTATAAAAAGGGAATGAAAGAATAAGTAGCCCCATAAACCACCAAGT
>CAIMSI010000139.1 GCA_903844115.1 uncultured Actinomycetes bacterium | reverse complement strand
GAAGAAGTCGCAATTGCTCATGCAGAATTTCATACACCATCACAAGTTACGAACAAAGTAAGAGCCACGATCGCAAAGTTGGCCCCTGAAGAATTTGCCGCCCAGGTTGCACTCGCATGCGAGGGTCGACGCGTTGAAATTTATCCCGAGAAATATGGAATGGCCATGATCGTCGCAATTTTGCCTGCCGCTGATGCGCAAACGGTGATGTTGGCTATCGATAAATTAGCACGCATATCGATGCGAAATGAGAGTGCACAAACCGATTCAAGTAGCCGCATCGAACAATTGCGCGCAGATGCTTTGACACAACTGGCCTCTACTTATCTTGCAACATCGAAGGATGAAGCGCTCAATCACCGTCGTCCTGTCACAGTAAACATCACTTTGGATCTCACTACTCTCCTTGGAATTGATGAGAACCCTGGAATTCTCTCTGGATACGGCGCAATCCCCGCATCCGTTGCGCGCGAACTTGCCGCCGATGGAAAGTGGCGCAGATTTATCACTGATCCGGTATCCGGCAACTTACTTGATTACGGTCGGAGAACTTATGAGCCTCCGCAGTCTTTAGTCGACTTCGTAAGCGCTCGAGATCGAACATGTCGATTCCCTGGCTGCAGACAGCCATCACGCACAGCCGATATAGATCACGCAATTCCTTGGGAAGAAGGCGGCACTACATCAGCAGCGAATATGGGTCTGCTCTGCCGAAGACATCACCGGATGAAGACTTCTGGTGAATGGCAGCTCGAGAGTTTCCCTGATGGTTCATGCCGATGGACATCTCCTGATGGGAATATCTTTGAAGTACCAGTTCGCCCCATGAATGAAGTTGCATGACACTAAACTAAAGGTATGTGGAGTCTGGCTTACCTCGTTGCGTTCATGCTGATGCTAATTGTTATTGGAGGCCCAGTCGCACTTGGCTTAAGTTTCCTACGAATTCGTAGATACAGAGCCACGGTGTTTGTAGCAATCATCGCAATCATTTTTGCAGTGATTTCAAGTTTATTGGGACTTATTTTGCTTCTTAACTCCGGTGGTGCTGCGTCTAAAATTCTTGGCGTTGTTGGTCTTGCAACGGGAATTCCCGCAATAAGAAGAAGTATTCGAAAGATTCGCGACTTCCGATAAATTTAAAGCTGCGTGGAGGTTTCGCGCAAAAATTCTGCGCTCAACCACCTCTTGCTTCTCGGGAATACTTGAACAAGTTCAGTATTCCGCTCGAAGCTGCGTGGAGGTGCCGGGAATTGAACCCGGGTCCTCTAGCACTGAAACGGAGCTTCTACGGGCGTAGTGCACATAACGTTTTCTCAGTCCAGACTCTCTCGTGCACGAGTAGTCAACAAACTCATTTGCAGAAAGTCTCTCCAATTACATCTGCAACACTGTAATCAGACAAGCTCTCTAGTCGACGCCAGATTCCCAGACGAGAGCGCGCTGGGGCTGACGGATTATCGGGCTAGCTTATGCAGCTAGAGCGAAATCAACTGTAGTTTTATCTGCAGTTATAGTTTTGCCTGGTTTGTGTGGTTAACGAGATCATCCAAGCTTCCTCGGCCCGCTTCCTCTGTCCCAACAACTAAAGTCGAAACCGATCACCCCCAAGTTGTGTAACGATTGCTCGCTATAAAAATGAGTGTTGAGTAAGCATTTTTTTACCGCATCGATATGTAGTTTTCATTCTTGCCTTCGTATTGAGAAGACGATTCTACCGGAACTTGAATCCAAGCCGAATCGCGTCTAATCGCCCTTTCGGGCTTAGAAATCTTTGCCAGAATTGCGACGTGAGTAATGTTTAACGACCCTTTCGGGCTTAGGAATCTTTGCCAGAATTGCGACGTGAGTAATTACGCGCAATCTCGCGAGTGGCTTGCTTTTCAAGAAGCGTTTGGCGCTTATCGTGAGATTTCTTTCCCTTAGCGAGAGCGATCTCAACTTTGGCTCGACCGTCAACAAAATACAACGACAGAGGAACAAGTGTCAGACCACCTTGTTTAATGATGGAGTGAAGCTTGTCAATTTCGCGACGATGCATCAAGAGCTTTCGCTTACGACGAGGAGTGTGGTTTGTCCAACTTCCTTCGTTGTATTCAGGAATATGAATTCCTTCGAGCCATGCCTCCCCACCATCAATAGTCGCAAAACCATCAATCAAGGAAGCGCGACCAGCACGAAGTGATTTCACTTCAGTACCAGAGAGCACTAATCCGCATTCATAAACTTCTTCAATAAAATAGTCGTGACGAGCAGCTTTGTTCTGCGCAATCACTTTCTTGCCAACTTCCTTCACCATCTCGTCACCTCCATTTCATATTTGAACCCCAATTATGAGCAGGCAAAAACCTTCGGGGTATATCTATATAGACACATTCTCTCGCAATTTGTTGCTATCAAGGACCAGATTCAATCGTTTTGAGGGATGCGAGGCGTGAAGTAGACGGCGTGAAGTAGCAGGTAATTAAACCTTGAGATATTTGCGAAGCGTGAAGCGGCCGGTAATTCAACCTTGAGGTATTTGCGAGGCGTGAAGTAGCAGGTAATTAAACCTTGAGATATTTGCGAAGCGTGATGATGGACGCGATTGTCGAGATCAATAGGCCCGTCAGTAATAGCTCTCCGGATGCAACCCAGACATCGCTCCAAGTAAAGAATCGTGTGAAGCTGAGTAGAGGTGCGACCTTGGAAGAAATGAGCAACTTAAAGAGTGCAAGCAATCCTGTTGAAATAACCCAACCGATGATTGCCGAGAAAACACCTTCGAGCAGGAACGGTAATTGAATAGAGAAGGAAGTTGCTCCAACAAGTTTCATAACGCCTGTTTCGCGGCGACGATTAAATGCAGCAATTCGAAGCGTGTTAGAAATGAGAAGCATTGCCGTCAGGATTGAAGCAACACCTATTGCAAGTGCGCCATCACGGAGTACTCCAAGAAGCTTAAAGAATTTATCAAGTATCGCTCGCTGATCTTGCACAGTATCTACTCCGGGCCGGCCCGAGAAAGCAGATTGAATTACATTAAATTTCGTCGGATCTTTCAACTTCACTCTAAATGATTCTGGAAGTTGATCTGGGGTTACATTTTGTGCAATTGCTGAATTCTTAAATCTCTCTTGAAAATGCTCATAAGCTTTTGCTTGTGATTCATAATAAACATTTTGCACAACAGGCAGGGCTTGTAGATCCTGCTGAATAGCAAGGCGCTGAACAGCCGTTACTGGGCCACCAGCACATGAAGAGGATTCGGAAAGGGATCCACAAAGAAACACTGAAACTTCAATTTTGTCATACCAATAATCTTTCATAACTCGTACTTGAGAGTTTGCAAGTAACCCAATTCCAAGCAAGGTAAGTGAGATGGCGATAGTGATCATCACTGCAAATGTCATTGTGAGATTACGGCGAATGCCAATCTTCACTTCACTTGCTACGAAAGCTGCGCGCATTTTCCGTTACCGTCCTTAACCCGTATATCCATAAACGCCACGAACCTGATCGCGTACAACGTGCCCTGCATCCAACTCAATAACGCGCTTACGCATCTGATCCACAATTCCTGAATCATGCGTAGCCATCACAACTGTGGTTCCTTCGCGATTAATTCTGTCGAGAAGTTTCATGATACCCACCGAGGTCGCCGGATCAAGGTTTCCCGTTGGTTCATCTGCTATCAAAATCATCGGGCGCGAAACATACGCGCGAGCGATGGCCACGCGCTGTTGCTCTCCACCGGAGAGTTCAGAAGGCTTGCGATCGGCTTTTTCTTCTAGACCAACAAGCTCAAGGACTTCTGGAACTTCTCGGTCAATCTCTTTTTGTGAGTACCCAAGGACGTGAAGTGTGAATGCTACGTTTTCAGCGACAGTCTTATTCGGCAGCAAACGGAAGTCCTGGAAAACTGTGCCGACTTGGCGACGCAGTTCAGGAACCTTATGAGCAGCTAGTTCATTGAGATCTTTGCCGGCCACAATAATGGTTCCAGATGTTGGTGAATCTTCTTTGAGGCATAAGCGCAAGAAAGTTGATTTACCAGAACCAGAAAGTCCTACAAGAAAAACGAATTCGCCTTTTTCAATATCTAAACTCACCTTATCCAGTGCAGGCTTCTCCTGCTTTGGATATAACTTGGTGACGTTCTCAAAACGAATCACATTCACTCCTTACAACTTCAGCCTTTGTCATTAATCCAATCAGGGTCTCCCCTGAGTACACCCGAAGTTTAGGTAGATACGTGGCTCAGACGGGGGAAATACGCGCTGAATTGCCTGTGAGAAAAATTATGTCACGCGTGATTTTGTAGAAATGCAAGAAATTAGGAGCTCTTGCGCCACTTAATTGCAGCTTCGATGAATCCATCAATGTCGCCATCCAAAACGCCTGCTGGATTTCCGACTTCATAGTCTGTGCGCAAATCCTTCACCATTTGATACGGCGCAAGAACATAGGATCGCATTTGATTTCCCCAAGAACCCGTTGATTCACCTTTGAGAGCATCAAGGCGTGCACGTTCTTCAATACGGCGGCGTTCCAACAACTTAGATTGCAACACAGCCATTGCTGTTGCTTTGTTTTGAATTTGCGATCTCTCATTCTGGCAAGAGACAACAATTCCAGAAGCCATGTGAGTGATACGAACTGCAGAGTCAGTTGTATTAACGCCTTGACCGCCGGGACCTGAAGAGCGATAAACATCGACCCGAATATCTTTTTCATCAATTTCAACATGGTCGCTGACTGCAACGACGGGTACTACCTCTACTCCGCAAAATGAAGTGTGGCGGCGCGACTGTGAATCAAAAGGAGAAATACGAACGAGGCGATGGGTGCCTTGTTCCACTGAAAGATTTCCATAGGCATAAGGAGCGCTCACGCGGAAAGTTGAGGATTTGATACCAGCCTCTTCAGCATAAGAGGTTTCAAGGACATCAACTTTGTAACCCTTGCGTTCACAATAGCGAAGATACATCCGTTGAATCATCTGTGCCCAGTCAGCTGCTTCCACTCCCCCCGCTTCAGAACGAATGGTCACAAGTGCATCGCGATCATCATATTCACCGTTAAGCAAAGTTTGAACTTCTAATTCTCGAATAGTTTTTGCAATTACATCCAGCTCGTGACCCGCATCCGTTACCGCAGAAGAATCTTTCTCTTCCGTTGCTAATTCATAAAGTAGTGGAATTTCTTCCAAGTGACGGCGAATAGTTTTGACTCGATTAAGAGTGGACTGCACGCGAGAGAGCTTGCTGGTTACAACTTGGGCTTTTTCTGGGTCGTCCCACAAATTAGGTGCGCTCGCTTCGGCTTCGAGTTCTATAGCTTCCTTCCCAAGTTTCGGAAGATTAAGAACAGATTCGATGCTTTTGAGAACGCCGTCGAGTTCTGCGACTTCTGCTTCCCATTCCCGCGCTGCCATGGTTGAAGAATATCTGAATCAAAGGTGCAGTGAATACATTCTAGGTTTACGCCGTTGCCTCAATGCTTTGGTTATTACCGGAGTGCATTATGAGCTGCCACCTCTGCGGTTACCGTAATAGGACCTTGCGAACCAAGAATTGGCATAACCACCAAATGCCTTATTTGCGATGAAATCGTGGCTGTAGAGCTAAATCCATCGCAACTCCATTGATTAAGAGTTACGGAACTTTGACGCAGGTTGGATTGAAGAATTTCATTTTTAAAAGATTGTGCTGCTGCGGTGCAATCAATTGGAAGCGCTGTCGCCCCCGAAGGCAGATTGAAATTACTTAATTGCCCAGATGAATTTCCGTAATATGAATTGGAATCAAGGTGCTGCACGGCTCTGGTAATCCCGACTTCTCCAATCTGAATCAACTCTCGCTTAGCCAAATATGCCGATGAGGCATTCATAATCACAAACGAAGTTAGAACTAGGAGAAAAAAGAGTGAGGTTGAAAGTATCGAAAGTGATCCCCGCTCGTCCTTGATCCAGTTGAGTCTGGTGCGCCAGTTGACTCTGGTGCGCCAGTTGAGTCTGGCGAGCCAGTTGAGTCTGGCGACTTTGTTTGCGCGAATTCGCTTTATAACAATCAAGATGTGCTGCGCCACGCATCTACAACTTGAGTATCGCTGGCAACAACTCGAGTTGGCGAGGAACTCATGAATCGCAAGTATCCACTTGGTTTCAAAGCGTTATCTTCTAATGAGATAGTGACTTGAACACTTGCGCCAGGCGTAAGGCAGGAAAGCGCAGAACAAGATATCGACACTTGAGGCTTGGAATATATTCCGTGTGGCTGCAAAATTTGGGTAGAAAAAGCATCCACTACGGTTTTAACTCGAGGAGCCGTAAGTGCTTCGGTGGGACTTGTAATTAATGCACGGGCTACTTGCCGCGCGAGATTGTGGGCGTCAAATGCAACTTGGGATTGTGAATTAACCATCCCTAGGTAGAGAGCGAATGGCACAAATAAAGGAAGAGTCAGAACTACAAATTCAACCACTGCACTCCCTCGTTCATCAGATATGTTTCCCGATAATTTCCTGAAATTTAAGAGGCTAATTTTTATAATCGGTTTATCTCGAAATCCTCGCTTCCGATGGTCATTTTTGCGCAGCATGATCGGGAAGATCGATTTTCCTACTTTTCGAGAACTTCCCTTTGACACCATCACTCATTTACCGCAATTCCAGTTGCTAGGAAGTTATCTCCACTTGGTAGTAATGGAGATACCGCGGGGTTGTGGATTAATTGCGTTCCCAGAGTCAGAGATCCACCGCCCGGTAAATCAATTTGAACTGACTGGAGAGATCCCGGGGTTGACTGGTTCGAGTTCGAGTTCGAGTTCGAGTTCGAATAACCGGAAGACGAAGCGTTTCCAACGATAGCCAATTGAGCAACGCGGCCCTGAACAATGTTATTTGAAACAGTGCGCGCCATTACTCCAGTGGATAGCTGTAAAACACTTAGAAACGTAATCAGAAGTGGAATTAGTACCATCACGCTTTCAGTCATGAAATTCTCTTTTCTTTCCTATGGATTTAACGAATGTTGTTCATGGAATCCAGCGAAGTTCGCAAGATGGATTGAATTCGTGGTGCCGCCAGAGTCCAAATGGCAGTTACTAGTCCCGTTGTCATCAGGACTACGAGCACCCAACCAGGAACGTCGCCTCTTTCATTCACTATTTGAGTCCTCGCGCGGTGAAGGCCATGGCGAAAATTGACGATTATGAAACACGCAACGCGTAGGGCCCATTGCTTCCATCCTGGATTGAAAATTTGTTTCAACGTAAATGATTTACGAATGTGACCTTTAATTGCTGATATCAAGCGATCAAGTTCCGCTTGTTCCTCTGGGTTGTACTGACTCCTGCGAAATCTCATTTCTTCCTTCTTTCTATCAAGCTATAGATGACTAGGGTTAGCGAATCTTTCTCTCTTATGAAATCCACTTTTCTATTCCTCAATGAAGCTGTGGATTTCTCGTTATCAACATTTACGTAGCGAGCAGTTAAAAACCCATGTTTTGTCCCAACGCAAAGTAAGAAGGCCATAATGCAAATAAAACTGAGACCGGCAAGATTAGAAAAACAACGGGAATCATCAGCGCAATCTCCGCTTTGCCGGCCCGCTCCAAAAAGTGACTTCGCTGCGCCTGGCGAACTTCCTCTACCTGGCGCCCAAGCACATCTGACAAGGCAGTTCCGCGCTCCATCGCAATCAAAATAGAGTCATTGAACCGGCGAACCTGCGGGGACTTCACTAGGCTATTAATCGTTTCCAATGCTGCTGAAAGTGGTGCTCCATGTCGCATTTCATGAACTGACTCATGGAGTAGGCGAGCGAACTCCCCCGTACTCACTTCACTAATTCGCAATAAAGCTGCAGAGGGACTTTGCCCGGCAGACACTAAAATTGCGAAGAGTTCGACAATGCTCGGAAACTCCAATTCAAGTTGGTGAAGCTCTTTCTTCTTTTGGCGCTTAAAAATCTCGCCACTATAAATAGAAACAACTTCTTCACGTAAGTCATCAAAAATGATTATTACGCCAAAAAGTATGAGCGGTAGAAGAAAAAGTAGAGCAAGTAAGAAATAACTCATAAAGACTTCTGTTGAAAGATTCGTGGAATATCTTCTAGTTTCCCAACTTTTCCCATCCAAAAAAAGGCAAGAACGCTCATCACAATTCCTAAACCGAGAACAAATACTCCCGTTCCGGTTGAAAATGCTCGAATGGTGCTTGGCTGTGCGGAAAGGATTAAAAGCAGGATCCACGGTGCCAGAGTTGCAATAACTGCTGAGTTCTTAATCCAGCCATGTTTCGCACGAATTTCAGAACGAATCGCGATATCTCCCCGAATATGGTCTCCCAAAGTTCGAAGCGTCGTCGTTATGTCACTACTTCCAGAGGTGCGAGCAAAATCTAAAACTTCACAAACTTGATCGGCCAATGGATCCTTGAAACTGTCCTTGATTTCCCAAAAAACTCGAGGGAAATCTCCTCGATTGCGCAGGAGCACCTCGCAACGTAGAAAAATCGACCGTGATTGTTCTGGCCCTCGGTATCCCAATTGGATGAGAGTCTCTGCAAGAGAAAGACCAGATCGGAGTCCGCTTATTATGTGATCAACAAGTTCTGGCCACAGTAGTGCTAAATCCATTCGAGCTTTCTCTTCTTTGCGCTGCGAGAAATAGAAAGGTAGATATGAAGTTGCTGCCGCAAATGGAACAGAAAGAAGATTGGATCCGATTATGGTCCGTGCAATTAAAAAACCTATAAAGAAGAAGGTAAATCCTTGAATGAAGTCCTTTTGTCTGGACGGGGAGTTTGGTTGCCGTAAAGCTTTTGTGGGTTGCATCGGCTCATCCACCTGTGACGAGGATCGATTCGAAATGAGTTTTGCTGGCGCCCGCCTTGATGCGAATATTTTCATAATCGCCGTCTTTCAAAGACTCGCTCCGGATCACCGAGGCCTGCTTCATAGTTTCCCGTTTGTAGCCCGGAGTTTTTCCCGCCAGCTATGTATGTAAAGAGTGGTTCTATCTCAGCCCTAGCGCCTTCGACTCTTCCCGTCACAAATGCGATTTCGGTTATTTTGCGTTCACCAGTTTCTCGCAAGATAGTTGTGTGAATTACTAAGTCGATGGCGTTAGCAACTATTGGGGCTATAAAATCGTGCGAAATATTTTCACCTGCGAGTAACGGAAGTGTTTGCAGTTTTGCAATTGCATCACGAGCAGAATTAGCGTGAATTGTTGCCATTCCGGGAATGCCGGAGTTGAGTGCAATTAAAAGATCAAGAGATTCAGCTTCTCGAATTTCTCCCACGACAATTTGTGTTGGCCGCATTCGAAGTGATTCCTTAATCAGTCGTCGAAGTGGAATTTCACCTTCGCCTTGCAGGTTTGCAGGTTTTGTCTGCAAGGCGACACAATCTGGTAATCGTGGCTTTAATTCAAAAACTTCCTCGATGGTAATAACTCGATTGTGAAATGGGACAGCGCTAACAAGTGCATTCAATAGAGTTGTTTTCCCTGCTTGAGTTGATCCACTAACCAAAATGTTAAGCCCGGCTTCAACTACTCGCTCTAAAAATGTAGCAATGCCTGGGGTCATTACATTCAATTTTGCTAAATCACCAAGCGACTTTCCGCGGATTAAATGCTTCCTAATATTTACAGCCCAGTGAGTTGCCGTCACCTCAGGAATTGCTACATGCAAACGACTTCCATCTGGCAATCTTGCATCAACGAACGGGTGGGATAGATCCAGCCGGCGCCCTCCCCACATCAATAGCCGCTCAACAAGATCTCTAACCTCATTGCTAGTCATCACTATATTTGTGAGTTCACTTATTCCAGATTTTGCAATAAAAATTCGGTTTGGCGAATTAAGCCAAATTTCTTCAATCTTGGGATCGCTCATCAAGGAGGCAAGTTTGCCGAACTCTCGATGCAAATCCGTCGTCACCTCCTTCACGTCAGTGACTTCTTTCGGCTCTTTGATTTCTTTCTTTAGATTCACAAGGGCAGATAACTCTGTTGTATTCGTTCTTGCTTGCTATGACTTGCTAGCCTGTGAACTCCAAGTCCGGCTTACACGCCAAGAATTTCCATAGGTGCGCTGTGTGATTGGCTCATACCTCTCCAAACTCTAAGTAAGCCAAGTTTCCTTTGTTAAGGTAAACCAAGTTTCCTTTGTTTAGGTAGGCTAAAACTATGAGAATCCCAAAAAGAGCCTTGGCAGGAAGTTTCGTTTTCCTAGCGATAGCGTTTGGATTAACCGCATGTGGGCCACAAAACGGAACGCAGCGTCCAGATGATCAGGTTCTTAAAAAGGGAATTGCCCAACTGATCCAAACTTTTGAAACGAAATATCCCCAATTGAAGAATTGGGATGACTCTGCGGTAAAAGATCAATTGGTTGGAAAACTACCGGTCGGCGTCTCCTCAGAAGCAGGTTGGCATTTGATTTGGCCAAACGCAACATCAAAACAACTGAGTCAGGTCTACGTTCCATGGTCACTCATCGGACAAATGCCAGAAACTTTCCCCGTAGACAGTACAGATTATTCTGGTGGCAAAAATGTCCCCGGTTCTGTTATTCAAGACATACGTCGACAATTTCAGCTAATGGCTAAAGTCGGAGACTATTTTTCTGCAATAACTAATGTTCGTTATTCAACAGCAAATTCCAAGTACATCATCTTTGAAAGTATTCCGTATTTACCGGTAACTGATCCTGCTTATGGGTGGGCAAGCGCCTCAACTGGTGCATGGAAAGTTATTGATTATGGAACAGCGACAGTAGGTTGTGGAACAGTTCCCGCAAATGTTCAAAGAGAATTTGGATTTACCTGCCCTTAATCAGAAGCTTTTTACTTTGATTGATGTGTTTTAAGGAAGGTCTCTTTGCAGCCGTCCATGCAGAAGTAATACAGAATTCTATCAATTTCTACTGATGCGGGTGCATCGTCCTTGCGAACCTGCATTCCGCAAACTGGGTCCTGGGCAAAGTCACTCACTTCACTTGAATCACGGGACTTATAGAGCCAGAAAACAACGATCAAAAT
>CAIMSI010000138.1 GCA_903844115.1 uncultured Actinomycetes bacterium | reverse complement strand
TATTGTGTGTGCTTCTGATACCAAACCAACATTAAGTGGATTGTTATCAGCGCCAGAAACGCTCCAGGCAACAGCAGTACGTGCACTGTGTAAATACGAGGGATAAATACATGTCCAGGGAAGGCGCCGCCAAATGCGAAGAATGCGATGTAGGAACCTACAACTGGGATAGCTTGAAGAATGGCTTCAGCAATACGAATTCCCGTTCCGGAAAGCAAATCATCGGGAAGTGAATATCCTAAGAATCCTTCAACTATTCCAAGAGTGACAAGCCCAACGCCAATGAGCCAGTTAGCTTCGCGAGGTTTGCGAAACGCACCAGTAAAGAAAACACGAAGAAGGTGGGCAATAATCGAGGCCATAAATAACAACGCGGCCCAGTGATGGATTTGGCGCATAAGTAGACCACCGCGTACATCAAAGGAGATATGCAAAGTGGAGGCGTATGCCGCAGACATCTGGACATTTTGAAGCGGTTGGTATGAACCGTTATAAATTACATCTCGCTGAGATGGATCAAACCAAAACGTCAGGAATGTTCCGGTGAGAAGCAAAATAACAAATGAATAGAGTGCGATTTCACCCAACATGAATGACCAGTGATCAGGGAAGACCTTCTTAAGATTCTTGTTGAGCCATTTGGCTGCGCCAGTGCGCTCATCAACGTAATTAGCTACGCCTCCGATAATTCGCTCTTTTTGGCTCATGCGCTGTTCCTCTCCCAGAAACTAGGTCCGACTGGTTCAGTAAATGGTTGTTGCGCAATCAAATAACCCTCACTATCAACAGTGATGGCGAGTTGAGGAAGTGGGCGAGCTGCAGGTCCGAAAATTACCTTGGCTGCGCGGGTGACGTCGAAGGTTGATTGATGGCAAGGGCAGAGTAAGTGTTTTGTTTGTTGCTCATACAAGGCAACAGCGCAACCCATGTGAGAACAAATCTTTGAAAATGCAATGATTCCATCATGTGTCCAAGAAATGCGCTGTGAATCTAGATTAAAGTCACTTGGATTCAAGCGGATAAGTAGGACTGCATCCTTACCAATATTTTCAAGAGTCCGCTCCTCACCTGCTTTGAGAGCTGGCAGAACTTGCGCAACTGCGCCAACTTCAAGGTCAGAAGGTTTAATAGGACGGTCACCAGGATCTGTTACAAGGCGAGTTCCTTTTTCCCAGCTCGTTGTATTCAGTTCCTTCTTCGGTTGTGGGCCTAAATCGCGAAGCATGACAAGGGGAGTGAGGGCTGCTAATCCACCGGCTAAGCCGAGTGAGCGCTTTATAAGTGTGCGTCGACCAAGTCCAGCTGAGCCGCCTTGCTCCTTTACCGTTGCAACGAAATCTTCGCGGTCAACTTCTTCTGATCGAAGCTCATGTCGCTCAGCGGTAACTTCAGTATCTGGCATAAGTGTTTTTGCCCAATGAACTGCGCCCATTCCGAGGAAGAACGTCGCCACCGCAATACCAAGACCAAGTCCTAACTGCGCCGCATTTTGATCGCCCATGATTGGGATAAAGATGACAAGATCTTGAGGCATGAAAATATATGAACCAATGGCCAAAACTGTGCCAGCTGCCGATAGTAGAAAGAGAATTGCTACTTGGCGTTCGGCCTTTTTAGCAGCGCGTTCATCAGAATCTGCCTTGCGATGAATATGTTCTGGAAGCCCAGGATCTGAAAACTTTTCTAGATTGTCATTAGACATATTCTTATCTCGCCTTCGTTGCAAGCCATACAGCTATGCCGATGAGTGAACCTAAACCGAGCAACCATGCAAGCAAGCCTTCTGTTACAGGTCCAACGCGTCCAGTGGTTGCTCCGCCTAATGAAGGCTCATTTTGTGCTGCTTTAATCCACTTAATGATAGAAAGTTTTTCAGCAGGTGTAATAGTTTTATCAGAAAATTTTGGCATTGATTGTGGACCGGTAATCATCGCTTCATATACATATTTCGGTTCAACGCCCATAAGTGTTGGGGCGTATTTTCCTTGGCTCAGTGCGCCGCCTTGGGCAGCAAAGTTATGACACATGGCGCAGTTGGTACGAAATAGTTCGCCACCTTGAGCAGTATTGCCATCTCGTTCATAGTTCAGACTCGCGCCATCAACAGCGCTTGGTCCGGGAGCAAGTGATGCAACATATGCTGCAAGTGCGGCAGTTTGTTCTGCGTTGTAAACAGGGCGTTTGCGTTGTGCCTGCTGGCTCATGTCAGCCATTGGCATCCGACCAGTTCCTACTTGGAAATCAACGGCTGCGGCGCCAACACCAATAAGACCTGGTGCGATGGAGCTTCCTTCAGCATTTAATCCGTGGCATGAAGAACAACCAGCTGCAAAAATCTTCTTTCCTTCAGCAATTTGTGTAGTTGTAGCAGCAGAAGTCATCTTTGTCGCACTAGGTAGAGCTGAAGCAATGGAGAAAGCAGAACCGATTGTAAGTAGCGCTGCGACAACAAGAACCGGTCCTGCGAACTTATGTCTGCGGTACTTACTTAATTTACTCAATTTATCTAGATTAGCTAGATTATCAGGACGAGAAAATGATGTCATTAACGGTTTGCTCCAGTTATTTAATCAGATAGATGGCGGAAAACAGAGCGATCCACACTATGTCGACGAAGTGCCAGTAGTACGAAACAACTATTGCAGAGGTAGCTTGCGCATGTCCGAAGCGACGAGCCTTAGATACTCGAACCATCAATATCAAGAATGCAATCAATCCGCCGGTTACGTGAAGTCCATGGAAACCAGTGGTTATATAGAAAACCGAACCGTAGGCGCGTGATGAAAGGGATAGACCCTCATGGACAAGATTTGCATATTCATAAATTTGTCCACCTACGAAAAATGCACCCATCAAAAATGTTAGGGCAAACCATTCGCGCATTCCCCAACGGGAGAACTTAAAGATTGATCCTGTTCGCTTCAATTGGAAACGTTCTGCCGCAAATACTCCGAACTGACATTTAACAGAAGATAAAACAAGAACAGTCGTATTGATAGCAGCAAACTTCACATTCAACATTCCAGTTGACGCCAACCAAATGCTTGGTCCTTGCACAGCTCTTGTTGTGAAGTACATGGCAAAGAGAGCGGCGAAGAACATCAATTCACTGGAGAGCCAAACTATGGTGCCAACAGCAACCATGTTGGGACGGTTGACTCGGGGCTGGGCGGGTGTACTCGTTGTGCTCACAAGCGGATTATTCCCGATAGAAGCTGATTTCCCGAACCGAAAGCCCCTGCCGTGCCAACGATTAATGCCAACTCTGGGTGAGACGTATCACGCTCAATCCAGGGGACGTAATTGCAGGGCCAGAGAGTTAGACTTTCACTCATGAGCACCTCGCCTGTACGTGACTTGCATATCGTGGTCTACAGCCATGACCAGATGACCCGGGCCCAAATCCTGGCAGCGCTAGGACGCCAAATAGCTAAAGATTTGCCTGAGCACAGGATTGTTGAAATAGCTACAGGTCCTGCCTTGCGCCAATATGTGGATGCGAAGAAGCCAGTGGATCTCTTCATTCTTGATGGTGAAGCAAATCCAGAAGGTGGCATGGGAATTGCTCGTGAACTGAAGGATGAAGTATTTAATTGCCCACCAGTCCTGCTCATCGCAGGGCGCCAGAGCGATTCTTGGTTAGCCACGTGGTCTCGAGCAGAAGATGTCGTCATGCATCCAATCGACCCATTTACATTTGCTACAAAAGCAGGCGATCTATTGCGCTCGCGTTTGAACTCCGTCGCAACTCGATAATTTCCCCCGGAGGCGCAATGAATTTTTCTTGGGACTACATTTCAGAGCAACTTCTTAGCAAGCAGAATCTTTCGACGCAAGAAGTCCATTGGGCGATGAGCCAAATTCTTGACGGCAACGCCGGGGTTGAAGATATCAAGTCCTATCTGACAAACCTGACTGCCAAGGGGGAGTCGGCATCTGAAATTTCAGCGATGATAGATCAAATGTATGAGTACGCAATGCCTATCACTGTTCCCGATCGAGCTGTAGATATTGTCGGAACAGGCGGCGACGGTTTTAATACCATAAATATCTCAACAACCGCGGCAATTGTCACTACTGCAGCGGGCGCAAGAGTCGTGAAACATGGAAATCGAGCCGCATCATCGATGGCGGGATCAGCAAACTTTCTTGAGGCACTTGGTGTCAACATAAATATCAATGGAGAAGGCGTCGCAGAAATCGTTCGCCAAATTGGTATCGGGTTCTGTTTCGCGCCAAAGTTTCACCCAGCCCTTCGCTTCGCCGCACCCGCGCGCAAGGAGTTAGGGGTATCCACGATTTTCAATATTCTCGGACCTCTTGCAAATCCAGCAAAACCGATTGCTATTGCCGTTGGGGTAGCTAAGGAAAAATTTCAGCCAATCATGGCCGAAGTATTAGCGCAAAGAGGCTGCGAAGGCTTTGTCTTTAGAGGCGATGATGGGATTGATGAACTCAGTCTTTCTACAACGAGCACGGTTTATCAAGTGAGTGATGGCAAATATCGCGTTGAAAAATTCGATCCATCAAATTTGGGAATTGAAAGTGCTCCTATTTCTGCACTTGTAGGGGGAGATGCTCAACACAACGTAAAAATCGCGAGGCAGATTTTCTCTGGCAAAGAGAGTGCTGCCAAAGATGCGGTTATTCTAAATGCTGCCGCCGCAATCGCTGCGTTTAAGGCAGACTTTGGCCTTTCCGTAGAACAGCAGTTTGCTAATGGGCTAGTTCTGGCTCGCGCAGCAATCGAGTCGGGCGCAGCATCAGAACTTGTTACTTCGTGGGCAAAACTGTCACACGAAATAGCGGCTATTTACCCCGCTTAAGGGAATGTAATTCCTGCAACGTTTGGACATCACTGCCCAAAAGCTCGAGCAAGCGGTGAAATAGTTCGACAGTGGTACGGGCGTCATCCAAGGCTCTGTGAGTCGGCTGAACTTCTGTTTCAAAAAATTGCGCCAGGGTTGAGAGTTTATAATTGAGAACCTCATCGCGCGGAATTGTGTTTCTGGCAATTTTCACCGTATCGAGAACGATGTATTCAGGCCACGGATGATTGAGCGATTTTGCGGCAGCTTTTAGGAAACTAATATCAAATGGTGCATTGTGCGCAATGAGAACAGTTTCAGAGTGTGGCCCGCACCAGTCAAAAAAATCCGGCAAAACAGTATTAATAATTGGTGCATCTTGAAGCATCTCATCAGTAATCCCTGTGAGCTCAGTAATAAAAATAGGCACTTCTCCATTTGGCCGCACAAAAGTTGAGAACTCTGAGATCACTTCTCCGCCGCAAACTTTCACGGCACCAAATTCAGTTATTTCACTTCCGCCAAAGGGTGCACCGCCAGTTGTTTCCAAGTCGACGATTACGAATGGGACTGCGCTCAGAAGACGATTCATGGTGAACGAAAAGTACTTTATAGCGCCGACATTTCTCTCATATGCCGCACTTTAAAGGGCATAAGCAAGTATCGAAACGAAAGCGATTGTGAAGGGAAGTGTTTCCATGAGTCCGCGCAAGGTGGCCATTGTGGCGGCTGGTCCGTACCTACGATGATTGAAGGCACTGATGACCGAGGCTATAACTGGGTATGTGGAGAAGGCTCCAGAGATATTGGCTCCTAAATGGGGAGCAAGTGTCGAAAGCCCAAAAAGGACAACTAGCGTCACGAGGAGGCGGGCTGGTAGCTCCCAAGAAGGTGGCGTTACTTTCTGAGGGAGTGTTGTAGCTGGGGGCCAATTTCTTATCGCTATGGTCCACACGACTAGTAAAAGCAAAATAGCTTGCCATGTTGAAATCTGGAATTGCGTTGTAATGAATCCGGTTATGAGTGCAGTAGATGTACCAATCATCAGAGAGATCCACCAGTTCATGGAGGCGGAAGCAATTGCATAAATCCAGCAGAACATGGTCAACGCAATTTGTCCAAGTAACGTGCCGTGGGCTACGTGGGCTCCAAATGCTCTACCTTCTTGCAAACAAATAATAAGGATAAATGGCCCAGTAGTAATAGGGAGTCCAATCAAACGTCCACCGATTACGTGGCCATAACTTTTCTGCAAATAGTGAGCGAATAAGACCATGGCCGGACCGAGCGTTAGTTTGAGTAGAAGAAGTGCACTCATTTAAGAGTCGAATCCCAAACCAATTGAGTCTAGAAACCGGAGCCAGAGATTTCGCTTTCCTTCGTGATGATCTGCTCTATAAATAGACCACTGTGTTAATCGGATAAAAAACCAGCGAAGGGGTTCTGGTGGAAAGGGTAGAGGCTTCTTTCGTACCATTTTTAACGCTGTGCGATCGGTATCCAAATCATCTAATAGATCGAGCATGACATCAGCGCCAAAACGTGTTGCCGCAACGCCTAGTCCCGTAAATCCAAGTACGTATGCAACACGACCTTTGTGCGCGGTGCCCCAAAAAGGTGAGAAGCGCGAGCAAGTATCAATCGCTCCACCCCAACCGTGGGTGAATTTGATTCCCTTGAGTTGCGGGAAGGTTTCTAAGAAATCTGCAGCAAGTTGAGCATAAGTATCAGCGGACGTCTCATATTCCTCGCGCACTTTTCCGCGGAAGTTATAAATTGCGTCATAGCCGCCCCAGAGAATTTCTCCATCAGCGGTCATTCGGTAATAGTGGAACTGGTTACGCGACTCTGAAATTCCTTCACGGCCTTTCCATCCGATTGCCTCATGTTGCTGCGGTGTGAGTGGTTCGGTCACTAATTGAAAATCATAAACTGGAACAACATACTTCCTCGCACTCCTTACGAGTGAGGGAAAGACGTTTGTAGCTAGGGCAACTTTTTGGGCGTAAATGCTTCCATAAGGTGAATGAACAATCATTCCTTCTTCAGTTCTTTCTAGACGTGTAACTTCAGAATTCTCATATATTTTCACACCAAGTTTGAGACATGCGCGCTCTAGACCCCAGACTAATCTCGCGGGATCAACAAGTGCTGTTCCATCCGGATCCCACAGTGCGCCTTTGTACGTGGGGGAGGCTATGCGTGCTTGTGTTTCTTCTTGTGATAAAACTTCAACATGGTCGCCGTATTCATTTCGCAGCCGCGCTTCTTCTGCCAGCTGAGGCATTAACCATTCCGCATCGGCTACTCGTAGTTCTCCCGTGCGTTGCCAATCGCATTCAATTCCAAATTCGCGAATCGTCGTTTCGATTGCATCCATGTTTTCTCGGCCAAGACGTTCAATGATTGGCATTTCGTCCTTAAAACGGGCATAGCCATTTGCAAATCCATGAGTGAGAGATGTGTTGCAAAATCCGCCATTTCGACCGGATGCACCTGCGCCGGTCCACTTCTTTTCGATGATAATTACTTCACGCTCAGGGTTACGTTGCTTTGCAATCAATGCAGTCCAAAGGCCTGTGTACCCCGCTCCAACAACACATAAGTCGGTAGTCACATCGCCGACAAGTAATGCGTGCGGTTGTGGTTCTAAGGGATCAGAGTCAAGCCAATATAAATCTGGCTGCATTTGAGAAAGATGTTTGAGAATATAAGGGTCGATGTTAGCCATCGCGTCATCCGGCCTGCGCCGGAATCACCCCTTTACTTCTCTAATAGTTGGCCCGGGTCCTCCGGATTCCTACCCTACAGCGCAGATGTCTTTTAACTATCTGTTGTTCGTTGCAGTGCACCCATCATAGCCTTCACAGTGAGTGAATGAAAGCACCAGAAGATTTTCAAATCCTATAGAAGTTGAGCGTGCCGATCTTCTTTTGTAGGTTTCTTGAAATAGTCAGCACCTTGCGCCCAATAAATGGTCATGGGAACTACACCAATTGCCACAGTGCCAACACCTACCCAAAGAGCTAGATGATCGAGAGTCGGAATCACTTTTATAAGAACGGCAATTAGGAAAAGACCAGACAAGGCAGGCCATACACCAACCATAAAGAAAGTACCGATGCTGCGCGTCAATTGACGACGGTAGAGAACGATTACCGATATCGCGGCGAGGGCGTAATAGAAGCAAATCTGAATACCGATAGCAGCTACGCCAGCCTGAGCAATGTCATTCACAGATGAGATGAATTGTGAACCGATAAAGAATAGAAGCACAAAGACCGTTGTAAATATTGTCGCATTCCATGGTGTTTGAAACTTTTTATGGACTTGGCCAAAGGAAGAAGGCATGGAATATTCGCGACCCATTGAGAAAAGCGTGCGAGTCACTTGGATCATCTGGGTTTCAATGGTTGCCACTGTTGAGAGCAATACAGAGACAACAATGAACTTTCCAAACCAGCCAGGGACAATCACTGCGGCGAAATCACTGAGCACGCTGCCACTGGAGGAAAGTGTGGCGTCGCTCAGAACCATATTGATAGCAACGATTGTCAACAAGAATGTAGCGAAAACAAATATAACGCCGAAGATTCCACCTTTACCGGCTGTAGATGCACCATCTTTTGTCTCTTCGTTTAAGTTAGCAGTTACATCCCAACCCCAATAAAAGAAAGCACCAGATACAGCGCCAATCAAGATTGCGCTAAGGCCGGTTGCCACTACATATTTAGAGTCAAAACTGGATGCTGTGCCCACCACGTTGTCAGGAATTGCATAAGACTTAATCTGGCTAAATGAGAACCAATTCCAACTAAATTTGTGAGCATGTGGGTGGTGGAGAAACGCCAATACGTCAAAGACCCAGAGCAAACCAAGTTCTGTGACTGTCATGATGATTTGAGCCTTGGCGGTAAATTTTATTCCGTAAGCAATAATTCCCACCATAAATACGAAAATGGCCGCACCGACGAGCGTCGTGTAATGAACATTGCTAATAATTTTGTCATCGTTTGTAAAAAGTGAGAGCAGACTTGTTGATGCCGGGACTGTCGAGACCAAACCAAAAATTATTGAGGCTGTGACCAATGACCAACCTGCCAGGTAACCTAAAATTGGGTGAAGGGCGTTACGGACCCAGATATATGTTGCACCTGCATTTTGGCGAATCTTGCCCATGTAATGAAAAGCGACAACAACACCGAACATCGCAATGCCTGAATACAAAAGTTCACCGGGGCCATACAACCCGACGGTGATAGCAAGCGTTACGGTTGTGGCTGCAATCGAATACGCCGGAGCTGATCCGGCAATTCCCATAATGGTAGATTCAAAAAGTCCCAAAACATTGGGCGCTAGTTTTTGATCTTGGTTGGATTGCTTGCCTTGGTTTTTCGCCATCATTAAACCTCCGAGGTGGAGAGGGCATCAGAAGATGCGTGGTCAGTTGAGGGCACTAAGTTATCAGGATGGGTGCAAAATGTGGAGGATTTGAAGGTAGTTAATTTAGAACTTAGGTGTGTTCCTGAGTGGACCGTACTGGGATCGAACCAGTGACCCCCACAATGTCAATCCCCAGGAAAACAATTCTACGCGTGTCTAGTTGTTTCTCACTAATGCTAATTAAGCGTGAGTAGTGCCTATTCGTATCTGCATATTCCGTAGGGTGTTAGGGGATTGTTAGGGGATTGTTAGGCGGAAATCAGTCCGATTACCAAGAGAATTCCAAATATTACAAGCAGAAATAAACCGTAGTTTTTCATTCCTTGAACGGCGTCACCGTCGCGTTGATCGGAGCGTTACCAAGTCTCCCGCTCTTTTAAAATATGCCAAGCCGAGAAATCTCCTTCAGCCATTAAAAAATAGATTGCATTTCCGAAGTCATCGCGCTGGATAACTCTGAAGAATCCACCTTCACCTTCAAGCGGGGCAAGATCTAGCTCTGAAATTACTTCTTGCGCGCTCTTGTTTTCAAACATTACTTCAGGTCTTCCAAGGCCTTCATGCGCTCATCTATGCGGTTCTTTAAGTCTTTGACATCTACATTTACGAGTACTTTCGAATTTACTACGCGCTTTCCAGCCACCCAAACATCTGAGACATCAGAGCGACCAGCCGCAAAAACTAGAAGCGCTAATACGTTGTGAATCGGGGTTAAGTGAAGTGCCGATAAATCGATGGCAATTAGGTCTGCTTCTTTGCCGATTTCAATACTTCCGATTCGATCTGACAAACCAACGGCTTTTGCACCATCGATTGTGGCAGCCCGAACAATCCTAACTAAATCAACATCAGCTGGTGAATGCTTAAGCGCCACCATATGCGCCGCCATACGCATAACGCTCCACATATCTAAATCATTGCTTGAAGAGCATCCATCGGTTCCAAGCCCAGTTACTAATCCAAGATCTTGATACTTCTTCAAATCTGCAATTCCACTTCCAAGTTTTAAATTGCTGCCGGGGCAGTGACCAACACTTGCGCCAGCTTTAATAGAAATATCAATATCGGAATCGGAAAGATGTACTCCATGACCGTAAGTAGTTGGAACATCAAGAATCCCTGTGTCACGCAAGACCTCTGTCGGGGTTCGCTTATGCATGGCCTGTGATTGATTGTTTTCAGCAAGAGTTTCCGAAACATGAAGATGAACCCGGGCACCATGCTTCTTGGCAAGAGTCGCAACTTCAGTTAGATGTTCTTCTGAATCGGTATAAACACTATGGGGCATATAGAAAAGCGGCGTAAAGGGACCACCGATTTCTTGATGGATTACTGGCCACTTCTCTCCAAATGCAATTCGCTCCTGCCACTCCAAGCCATCTAGCCCTGGGAAATCAAAGAGGATCGGTCCGGCAATATGGCGAAGTCCAACTTGAACTGCAGCCTTGTGTGTTTGGGCAGGATTTAAGTACATATCTAAAGTTGTAGTTGTTCCAGAAAGTAAGGCTTCACCCGCGCCAAGCTCGGTGCCCAGTGCAGAGGTTTCACCATCCATAATCGCACCTTCAGCTGCCCAAACTCGTTCTAGGAACCCGTCAAGGTTTACACCTTCAGCCCACCCGCGCAATAAGGTCATTGCCAGGTGAGTATGGGTATTAATAAGACCGGGTGCAATTAAATGATTTGAAGCATCAAACACTTCATAATTTGGAGCGCTAGGTGGATTTATAGCAGAGATCTTGCCATCCTCAATAACAATGGTGGCATCAGACAAAACTTTGTTTTGGCCATCCACGGTCACTACATATTTGGCATTCTTAATTACAAAATTATTCATCTTAGATCTCGGTTATTGCTGCATCGATGATTTGAATAACTTTTACAGTAGCTTGCTTTAAACAAGCACTTATATCTTCCAGTTCGGGTTCCATAGGCTAAGGCTAGTTTTTTTGTAGGCGATTGAACACCCCTGACTCCCCTTGTTGCTTTTACCCTTGAAATAGTTTTAATCGGCTTAAATCGCGTGGTATCGGCTCGAATAGCCCTAATTCGCTTCTATCGGGGAGAGAAACCCCCATAAAGACAGGTGGGTAGACAAACGCACCTAAAAAAATCACTAATCCGGTAACCGAAACGATCCGTTTCCACGATCTAAGGCACTTACACGCAACAGAACTACTTAGGTTAGGTGAGCCGTTACACGTTGTAGCCCAACGACTAGGACACCGCGACGCAATGGTTACCGCGACTATC
>CAIMSI010000137.1 GCA_903844115.1 uncultured Actinomycetes bacterium | reverse complement strand
GACCCGATTGGCTAATCAAAAGGCAGCCCCTGGCCGCCCATTGGGCCTTGTATTGGCTCCTACCCGCGAATTAGCGGTACAGATCAGCGAAGTTATCGCGCCATTGGCCCGGACCGTTGGGCTCAACTCACAGGTCGTCGCCGGCGGAATGTCATACACGACTCAACAAGCAGCCTTGAAGCGCGGTGTTCCAATCATCGTTGCAACTCCTGGACGCTTAGAAGATCTTCTTAAGAAGAAGTACATGGTCCTGGATGATATTCAAATAACAATTTTGGATGAAGCCGATCAAATGGCTGATATGGGATTCCTTCCAATCGTTACACAAATTATGAATTTAACTCCCCCAAATGGACAACGCTTGTTGTTCTCTGCAACTTTGGATCGCGATGTGGACGCACTTGTCCGTCGCTTCCTAAAGGATCCTGTAACGCACTCATTGGAAAATGAGAAGTCGACTGCCGGAAATATGGAACACCACGTTTTGATTGTTGAACAACGCGATCGCGATTTGGTTTTGCAACAGATTGCCGCGCGTGAAGGTCGCACGATTATGTTCGTGAAGACAAAGCACGGCGCAGACAAGCTTGCAGATAAATTGCGTGAACAAGGTGTTGCAGCTGCTGTATTGCACGGCGGCAAGACGCAAAGCCAACGCACACGTGTGCTCGAGGGCTTCAAACTTGGACATTCAACAGCGCTAATTGCAACCGATGTTGCAGCCCGCGGTATTCACGTGGATGACGTTTCATTAGTTGTACACGTTGATCCACCACAAGACCACAAGGATTATTTGCACCGCGCAGGTCGTACGGCGCGTGCGGGAGCAACAGGAACTGTTGTTTCTATCGGAACACACAAGCAGAAGAAGGGCATCTTTGGCCTTGCAATTCGCGCTGGTGTGAAACTGAAGGAATCTTTGGTTCATCCAATGCATGCTGATCTTGTAGCAATCACTGGAGCGCAAGTTCCATCAGGTGTACCAATTATTGTGAATGAACCAGCTCCACGTCGTAATGAACGTGGCGGCGGATTCCGTGGCCGTAGTGGCGGTAGCGATCGTCCTCGTTCAGATAGGCCTGGTGATTTCCAGAAGCGCGGTTCATCAGACCGGGGTTCCTCAGACCGGGGTTCCTCAGACCGGAGACCAAAGCGTGAATTTCCGAAGCGTGATCGCGATGGTGGATTTACTTCACGTGCAGACCGCGAAGCTCCTGTTGCATCAGGTACGCCAAAACGCGACTTTGAGAAAAAACCCTTTGTAAAAAAGGACTACTCAAAGCCATTTGCCGAAAAGAAGAAGTTTGAAAAGCCCGTAGCGGCCAAAATTGGTTTCAAGAAAGAAGAGCGCGTTTATAAGCCACTCGTTGAGAAGCGCGAAGTTTTGCGTATTGTCGATGAGACAGAGCAGAAGCGTCGTGATCGCGTTAACAAGCCTAAGTTTGCAAAGCGCGAAGATAAATTTAACGTGAAACCAGGAACTCGTCCCGAGAAGCCCGGCGCGCGTAAATTATCTCCAGCAAAAGCAGCGGTAAAAAAAGCTCGCGATAACGATCGCGCAGAACGTTTTGCTAAATCTACTGGTGGATCTACAACTGGTGAAAAGAAACCTTTTCGCACAAACGCATTTGATCCCGATGTAAAACGCGGCTCTAAGCCTGGTTCTAAAGCTGGAGTCCGTAAAAAGACTTCAAGTGGAAAAGCAGCGCCTCGTGCGAAGGCTAAAGGTGGCAAGAAAGTTGCCGCTAAAAAGCCTCGCCACAAGTAATTTACAAAGAAACTAAGCTCTCTTTTTTGTAACAAGTTCATGAATCTTGGGTATAGATACTGAGATAAATGTAATCAGCGTTCCGATAATTACCCATGCGCTTAAGTGTGCTTTTTCTGCTGGGGCAATTGCATCAACAACGAGTGCTGTAACAACTTGTCCCGCAACGCTAAACATAATGAAGTTCAGCACGCCTAATTCTTTTATTGTATATGCCGAGATAGCGATAAAAATTAATCCAATAATTCCACCCGCGTATAACAAGGGATTAAGGGGCAAGGTTCCCACTTTCCCGCCCATAACTAAATTAATTGCAAGAAAAACGAGGAGCAATACTGTGCCAGCTGCGAAATTGAACCAGGCTGTTACAAGTGGTCTTCCAGCAATGACATTGAGTCGACCATTGATTGCTTGTTGGAATGAAACGATTATGCCAATGACAAAAGCCAGAAAGATGTAGAGCACATCAAAAGTTCCTTGTGAAAGTTTAGGGAGAACCGCGATGCTTACTCCGGTAACTGTAAGAAGCGCTGTGGTAACACGCATGATCGTAATTGGCTTCTTACCGCTTGGAGAAATTCCGAGTTTGTCGACGAGCAACGAAGAAGTAGTTTGACCGGCCACCAGTCCGATTGTGAATAGCGCTATTCCGATAACTGGAACACTAGAACTTTGAACTGCTAGGAAAAATGCGCCACCAAAACCACCGAGAACTTCCCATACTTTGATTTCACGATGCCTCGACGCTCGCAAGATGCGGCGGAAACTGGCACGATCCTTTGGGGAGCAGAGGACTATGGCAAAAAGAAAGACCCATCCAGTTACGTTTGAAACCAGCCCCGCCAGAACCCCGTTATTGAGATGGATAGCCAATCGGCCATTTGCACGGGATTGAAGAGCTGTTAAGGCGCCCACGCAGAAGGCCAGGGGCCCGTACCAACGGATGGACTTCGCACTTTGGCTCATGGTCGGAGCGTAGTGCCCCGCAGTCCAACCGCTCTTGTGCCGCATTTCACCCTAACTACTCTTAAGTAATACTTAACATGGGGTTAAGCATCAATTACTATCGCCCTACGCATTAACAAGGGAGTTTATGTGAAGGTTTCTACCACTGACGGTTTAACACTTGCCGCGCTATCAACGTGGATTGAAGAAATTCATCTTCTTACTGGTGCACGCGATGTGCGCATATGCGATGGATCAAAAGCTGAATGGGATGAGCTAACTTCCGAGCTTGTTGATGCAGGAACATTGGTTCGCCTTAAAAAGAAACCTAATTCATTTTGGTGTGCATCGGACCCATCCGATGTTGCTCGCGTAGAAGATCGCACATTTATTTGCTCTCTCGATAAAGATGATGCTGGTCCAACAAATAATTGGATGGCACCGGCCGAGATGAAGTCGATCATGACTGATTTGTATCGCGGGTCAATGAAAAATCGTACGATGTATGTGATTCCATTTTGCATGGGGCCTATAAATTCAAAGGATCCAAAGTTCGGCGTACAAATAACCGATAGCGCCTACGTTGTTATTTCAATGCACATCATGACTCGTATGGGCTCTGAAGTATTAGCTGCCCTTCAAAAGCGCGGGGAATTCGTCAAGGCTTTGCATTCTGTTGGGGCGCCACTTGCCGATGGCCAAAAAGATGTGGCTTGGCCTTGCAGCGATACAAAATATATTTCCCAATTTCCTGAAGATCGCATGATTTGGTCATATGGATCTGGATATGGCGGCAACGCCCTTCTTGGAAAGAAATGTTATTCACTTCGTATTGCTTCCGTTATTGGACGCGATGAAGGTTGGCTCGCAGAACATATGCTTATTTTGAAAGTCACGACACCTGCAAGCAAAGTTCACTTTATTGCTGCGGCATTCCCATCAGCTTGCGGCAAGACAAACCTTGCAATGCTTGATTCAAAACTTCCTGGTTGGAAAGTTGAAACTCTGGGCGATGACATCGCGTGGATGCGATTTGGGGATGACGGCCGTTTATATGCAATGAACCCTGAAAATGGCTTCTTTGGCGTAGCACCTGGGACAGGGTGGTCTACAAACGCTAATGCAATGCGCACGGTTGAAAAGGGCAACTCAATTTTTACAAACGTTGCCTTGACCGATGATGGTGATATTTGGTGGGAAGGAATGACAGAAACTCCCCCAGCGCATTTAACTGACTGGAAACATCGCGATTGGACACCTGAAAACGGTGAATTATCTTCACATGCGAACTCACGTTTTTGTACCCCAGCAAGTCAATGCCCAATCATTGCCGATGAATGGGATGACCCAGCGGGTGTACCGATTTCTGCAATCTTCTTTGGCGGTCGTCGCAAGACAACAATTCCATTGGTTGTTCAATCACGAGATTGGGAACACGGAGTCTTTATGGGAGCAACGCTTTCATCAGAGACAACGGCCGCAGCTACAGGACAAGTTGGCGTAGTTCGCCGCGATCCATTTGCGATGCTTCCATTCATTGGTTATCACGTTGGGGATTACATAAAGCATTGGTTAACAATCGGAAAGCGCACAGAAGCTTCAAAGCTTCCAAAGATTTTCTATGTAAATTGGTTCCGTCG
>CAIMSI010000136.1 GCA_903844115.1 uncultured Actinomycetes bacterium | reverse complement strand
GCCCACGATGTGCCAATTCAATTGGCCGCGACTGGTGGAATTCTTGTTTTGCTTGTATTTCTAGCGTTGTTTGCCTTTGTTGTCTGGCGTGGAATTGTTGCTATCCGCAAGGCGTCGGGTGTTAAGCAATTGGTTGTCGCATCCTTCGTCGGTGCGTGGGTGACATATGAAGCCCAATCATTTATCTCGATCGATAACGTCGGTATTGCTATTTGGGGATGGATTCTTGGTGGCGTGGTTGTGGGGCTATCTATTGTCGAGGTACCGTCGGAAGTTTCTACTGCACCTGTTTATGTGACTACTGGAAAGAAAAAGCAGCTAAAAAGGAATGCTTCGCGTTCCTCTGAAAGCATGGCACAACCGTTGGTATCGGGAATTGCCGCTACCGCGGCACTTGCTTTAGTTATTCCATTGTTCTTGGCTGATTCTGCCGCGCGCATGTCTCGTTCGTATGCGAAACCAACTGCAGCACAGATGAGTGCTTATATTGATGCGGTAAAGAAACCGTTGGGATATGGACTTGTGGATCCAAGCAACAAAGTGATGGTTGGTACTTTGTTGGCCGAGGCAAACCAGGTTGATGCGGGACTTACATTGTTAAATCAAGTGATTGCTTCTGATCCAAGAAATTATGGTGCTATTGAAACTGTGGCTTCTATTTATGAGCAGACAAATAAGATTTCATCTGCGGTGCCGCTTCGACGTCAGATGGTTACGTTAGATCCATACAATCAGAAGAATTTGTTGAAGTTGGGTGAAGATTTGAAGGCGACTGGGGATGCTGCGGGAGCAAAGACCGTTATTCCTTTGATTGATGCCTTCGCGGCAAGTACGCCTGAGTCTGCACAGGCACATAAGGAGCTCGGCGCGTAAGCGAGCCGATAACCTTTCCCCATGCGCGTAGCAATAGTTGGTCAGGGGTATGTAGGACTTCCTCTTGCCGTTGCTGCGGCCGAGGCTGGGCATACTGTTGTTGGTATTGATAACGATGGTGCCCGCGTTGGATTATTGAATCACGGCACATCTCCCGTTTCAGATGTTTCATCTGCTTCTCTTACTGCAGTAATTGCCTCCGGCAATTATCAGGCATCGGATTCTTTTTCTTCTGTTTCCACTGTTGATGTTATTTGCGTGTGTGTACCAACTCCTTTGGATTCATCCGGTGCTCCTGATTTATCTTTGTTTTCCTCTGCGATGGAGGCGGTAGGAGCCAACCTTGGTGCATCTGCACTGGTGATTATTGAGTCGACGATTTCGCCGGGGACTACGCGAGGATTAGCTTCTTCGATTCTTAATTCAGTCTCACGTCATTCTGATTTTGAGTTGGTGTATTCACCAGAACGTATTGATCCGGCAAATACAAAGTGGAATGTTAAAAATACTCCGAAGATGGTGGCAGGGCTTACTTCGGAAGGAACAGACCGCGCAGTTCGTTTTTACTCCTCTTTTGTTTCGAGTGTGACTGTTGGGTCATCGGTGGAGGTAATTGAGACTGCGAAGCTTCTGGAGAATTCATTTAGATTGGTCAATATTTCTTTTGTGAATGAGCTTGCTGTTTTTTGTTCGAAGATGGGTATAGATGTGCGTGAAGTGATTGATGCGGCGGCAACAAAGCCGTATGGATTTATGCCGTTTTATCCTGGAGCGGGTGTGGGTGGACATTGCATACCGGTGGATCCTTCTTATTTGGTGGCCAAGGCGCGTGAGATTGGTGCGCCAATGCGCTTTATTGATTTAGCGAATGAAGTAAATGTGTCGATGCCATCTTTCTTTGTTGGTAAAGCTGAGGGAATGCTTGGTTCATTGTCTGGCAAGAAAATATTGGTCGTGGGAGTTGCGTATAAGCCCGATGTATCAGATGTGCGAGAGACACCGGCTTCTGGGTTGATCGCGTTATTGCGCAAAAATGGCGCCGTTGTTTCATGGCACGATCATTTGGTTTTGGAATGGAATGGCGAGAGCTCAGTGCCATTGGCGAGTGATTATGACTTGGTAGTGTTAGTGAATCCACACTCATCCGTTGATTTATCTGTTTTGGATGGCGTCCCTGTTTTGAATACACGTGGTGGTGTGTGATGAAGTATTTGGTTACTGGTGGTGCTGGGTTCATAGGGTCACATGTGTGTGATGCTTTGGTGGCACGTGGGGATAGCGTCGTTGTTTTGGATAATCTTTCAACCGGTGTTTCACTTAATTTAGATGGTTTGGTTGGAAATTCTGCTTTTGATTTTATTTCGGGTTCGATT
>CAIMSI010000135.1 GCA_903844115.1 uncultured Actinomycetes bacterium | reverse complement strand
GCCGGTTACTAAACACAATTTCTTAGTAACAAATGCAAAAGATATTCCAAACGCAATCGCATCAGCTTTTCATATTGCCTCGACAGGTCGCCCCGGTGCTGTTTTGGTTGATATTGCAAAAGATGCACTACAAAACATGACGACTTTTGATTACCCAAGTGTTGTAAATCTTGCTGGGTACACCCCAAAGCTCATGCCAAATGAGAACGATGTCCGCGATGCTGCACGCTTGATTGCGGAATCAAAACAGCCAGTGCTTTATGTTGGCGGTGGAATTATCAAAGCAAACGCCAGCAAAGAATTGATGAAGCTTGCTGAACTTTGCGGAGCTCCTGTAGTCACAACACTGATGGCTCGCGGTGCATTTCCTGACAGCCATCCTCAACATCTGGGCATGCCTGGCATGCACGGAACAGTTGCAGCAGTAACTGCTCTTCAAAAGGCGGATCTTCTCATTACTCTTGGAGCGCGTTTTGATGATCGCGTAACTGGAAAACTTTCTACTTTCGCTCCAAATGCAAAAGTTATTCACGCCGATATCGACCCAGCTGAAATCGGCAAGCTTCGTCGCGTGGACGTTCCGGTTGTCGGAGATCTAAAGAACACTATTGATGCGCTAATTCCTGCTCTTAAAGCAGAATTTAAGAAGAACCAACCTGATATCACTGCATGGGTAAAGCAAGTTCAAGGATGGCGCGAAACTTATCCATTAGGTTATGAGCATCCTTCGGACGGCGCTCTCTCTCCACAATATGTAATTGAACGCCTCGGCAAAATAGCTGGCCCAGAAGCAATCTACGTTGCAGGTGTTGGACAACACCAAATGTGGGCTTCGCAATTTGTTCAGTACGAGCGCCCTCGTAGTTGGTTGAACTCCGGTGGTTTAGGAACTATGGGATATGCAGTTCCTGCTGCAATGGGTGCAAAAGTCGGTGCTCCTGATCGCACTGTTTGGGCCATTGATGGTGACGGTTGCTTCCAGATGACCAACCAGGAACTCACAACATGCGCGCTAAATGGAATTCCAATCAAGGTTGCAATCATTAATAATGAAAGCCTTGGCATGGTTCGCCAATGGCAGTCACTGTTTTATAACGAGCGCTTTTCAAATACCGATCTGCACTCAAAGCGCATTCCTGACTTCGCAAAACTTGGTGAAGCTATGGGTTGCGTAGGACTTCGCGCAGAAACTCGCGATGAAGTTGATGCAGTAATCGAAAAGGCGATGTCTATCAATGACCAACCAGTTGTTGTTGACTTTAGCGTTCATCGCGATGCGATGGTTTGGCCAATGGTTGCTGCGGGTACTTCTAACGATTCCATTACTCTCGCGCGTTCACTTGCGCCTGTCTGGGATTCACAGGAGCTCTAATGGCCACTCATACACTTTCAGTTCTTGTAGAAAATAGCCCAGGAGTTTTGGCACGTGTTGCTTCACTCTTTTCTCGTCGTGGCTACAACATTGACTCCCTTGCTGTGGGACCCACAGAGGATGCGAATATTTCTCGCATGACGATTGTTATCGATGTTGAAGACCATGCGCTCGAGCAGGTTATCGCTCAACTTGATAAGTTGATTGATGTAATTAGCACCGATCGCCTTGACCCGGTTACATCGGTTCAGCGCGAACTTTTGTTAGTAAAAGTAACAACCTCAACTCAGACGCGATCTCAGGTGCTTGAGACCGTTCAACTATTCCGTGCAAAAGTTGTAGACGTCGCACAAGACGCTGTGACAATTGAAGCCACGGGTAATGCAGAAAAGATTCAGGCTCTTTTGCGAGTGCTTGAGCCGTACGGCATAAAGGAACTAGTTCAATCAGGTCTTGTCGCAATGGAGCGCGGACTTAAACCAGGGAAAGGCAAATAAGTGGCAACTCAATATCATGACGAGGATGCAGACCTCTCAATTATCCAGTCCAAGAAAGTAGCCATCATTGGTTACGGTTCACAAGGACACGCACACGCACTTAACCTTCGCGATAGCGGCGTTGATGTTCGTATCGGTCTTAAGGATGGATCAGCTTCACGTGCGAAAGCAGAAGCAGAAGGACTTCGCGTTCTTTCTGTTGCAGATGCAGTGAAGGAAGCCGATGTAGTTATGTTGCTCGCTCCTGACCACGTACAGCGTCACATTTACACAGAATCAATCAAGCCAAATCTCAAAGCTGGCGCAGCACTTTTCTTTGGACACGGATTCAATATTCGTTTTGATTACATTAAACCAGAAGCAAACATAGATGTCGCAATGGTCGCGCCAAAGGGTCCTGGCCACTTGGTTCGCCGTGAATACGCAGCTGGTCGTGGAGTTCCTGTACTTGTTGCTGTAGAACAAGATGCTTCTGGAAGTGCTTGGCCACTCACTCTTTCTTACGCAAAGGCAATCGGCGGACTTCGCGCAGGCGGAATCCTTACAACCTTTACTGAAGAATGTGAAACTGATCTATTCGGAGAGCAAGCTGTTCTCTGTGGTGGAGCTTCTCAGTTAGTTATGTATGGATTTGAAACTCTTGTTGAAGCCGGATACCAACCAGAAGTTGCATATTTTGAATGTCTCCACGAACTCAAGTTGATTGTTGACTTGATGTACGAGGGTGGAATTGCAAAGCAACGTTGGTCGGTTTCTGACACAGCTGAATTTGGTGATTATGTTTCAGGACCTCGCGTCATCGATGCAAGCGTCAAGGCAAACATGAAGGCAGTTCTTAATGACATCCAAAATGGAACATTTGCAAAGCGTTTTGTGGATGATCAAGAAGCTGGCGCACCTGAATTCAAAGCACTTCGTGCAAAAGGTGAGTCTCACTCGATCGAAACTGTAGGACGCGAACTTCGCAAGATGATGTCTTGGGTTCGTGGAAACAATAAGAATGAGGATTATCAGGAAGGCAATGCATCTCGTGGCTAAACCTGTTGTTCTGATTGCTGAAGAGCTGAGCCCCGCCACTATGGAGGCGCTCGGCCCTGATTTTGAAGTCCGTCACTGCAATGGCGCAGATCGTGGAGAATTGCTTGCTGCTCTTGCAGCAGGAGTTGATGCTGTTCTCATTCGCTCTGCTACAAAGATGGATGCCGAAGCAATTGGAGCAGCAAAAGGCCTTAAGGTCATCGCACGTGCTGGAGTAGGTCTTGATAACGTTGAAATTCCTGCTGCTACTGCAGCCGGTGTCATGGTTGTGAATGCACCTACTTCTAATATCGTCAGCGCTGCTGAATTAGCAATCACTTTGCTTCTAGCGAGTGCTCGCTTTGTTTCACCAGCGCATGCAGCTTTAAGAAATGGTAAATGGGCACGTTCCAAGTACACAGGTGCTGAAATATTTGAAAAGACTTTGGGCATCGTTGGATTTGGGCGCATTGGCCAACTTGTAGCCGCTCGCATGCAGGCTTTTGGAATGGATGTCGTTGCATACGATCCATATTTACAACCTGCCCGCGCAGCACAATTAAATGTTCGGCTAGTTGATCTAGACGAACTTCTTCGCATTTCAGATTTCATCACCATTCATTTGCCAAAGACAAAAGAGACAGCCAATCTCATCGGAGAAGAAGCTCTCAAAAAGGTTAAGCCAACGGTCCGTATTGTGAATGCTGCTCGTGGCGGTGTTCTCGATGAGACAGCTTTATATAACGCCCTCACAGAAGGACGCGTTGCTGGCGCCGGGCTCGATGTTTATGTAACAGAACCGTGCACTGATTCACCACTTTTCCAATTGGATAACGTTGTGGCAACCCCGCACCTTGGAGCGTCAACTGATGAAGCTCAAGAGCGCGCCGGTATTGCTGTTGCAGTGTCGGTTCGCAAAGCACTTGCCGGAGAACTTGTTCCGGATGCAGTGAATGTAAAAGGTGGAGCAATTCACCCAACAATTCGTCCAAGCCTTCCACTTGTTGAAAAGATGGCGCAGATTGCAACCGCATTTGCTGGAGAATCTCCAGTGACTCTCTCGGTCAGCGTGCGCGGAGATATTGCCGAACATGATTCATCGATCCTGGCGACAAGTGCCCTCAAGGGTTCACTTATCGGAGCAGGCGCTGAAGCTGTTACGTATGTCAACGCCCCAGCACTTGCAGAAGAAAAGGGAATGTCAGCATCAGTTACGACACAATCAGATTCTCCTTTCTATCGAAGCATGATTTCACTTCACGCAGCTTTTGCTGATGGAAAATCAGTAACGGTTGATGGAACCCTGATGGGTATCCGCATGGTTGAAAAAATCATTGCAATTAATGGTTTTGATCTTGATCTTCCGCCGACAGAGAACATGATCTTCTTGCAATACGGTGATAAGCCTGGAGTCGTGGGAATCGTTGGAAATATTCTTGGAAAAGCTGGCGTCAACATTGCTGGAATGCAGGTTGCACGTAGTGATAACGGTAAAGAAGCCCTGATGGCTCTGACTGTGGATTCAACGGTTGCACCAGAACTTGTTGCATCTATTTCTAAAGAATCTGGTGCGGCTCTCGTTCGCGCGGTGGGATTGGTTTCATAAATGACTTCCTACAAATTAGCTGTTATTCCTGGAGATGGAATTGGCCCAGAAGTTGTTGCTGAAGGTTTAAAAGTTCTCGATGTTATTGCGGCTAAGCATGGCTTGACCTTTGCAAAGACTGAGTACGAACTTGGTGCAAAGTATTGGCACAAGACGGGTGAGACTCTGCCTGATTCGATTTTGGCGGAATTAGCAAAAGCTGATGTGATTCTGCTTGGCGCCGTAGGGGATCCAAGTGTTCCAAGTGGCGTGCTTGAACGCGGGCTTCTTCTTAAACTTCGTTTCGCTTTCGATCATTATATAAATCTTCGCCCAACAAAGCTTTATCCAGGTGTCGCTTCACCATTAGCAAATCCCGGTGACGTGGATTTCATCGTTGTTCGTGAAGGTACTGAAGGCCCGTACATCGGTGCTGGCGGAGTCCTAGCTCTTGGTACTGAGAATGAAATTGCAACAGAAGAAAGCATAAATACTCGTCGCGGGGCTGAGCGTGCTATTCGTTATGCATTTGAAACTGCGATGAAGCGCCCACGCAAAAAAGTAACTCTTGTTCATAAAAATAATGTGCTTACACGCGCTGGAAGCCTTTGGACTCGTGCCTTTAATGAAGTGGCAACGGAGTATCCAAAAATTACTACCGATTACATTCACGTCGATGCGGCGGCAATGTTCTTCGTAACGCAGCCACATCGCTTCGATGTTGTTGTAACCGATAATCTCTTTGGCGACATCATCACCGATATTGCTGCTGCTATTAGCGGCGGTATTGGTTTAGCTGCGTCTGGCAATATCAATCCAACCGGTAAATTCCCATCCATGTTTGAGCCAATTCATGGTTCAGCTCCGGATATTGCAGGTAAACAACTTGCTGATCCAACTGCAACGATCTCATCAGTTGGCATGATGCTGGCTCACCTAGGACACGACGCCGCCGCCGCTGAAATATCTGCTGCTGTAACAAAAGATCTTGAGAGTCGTGGTTCGACCAAGCGCACAACCGCTCAAGTTGGAACTGCGCTAGCGGAAGCAGTGAAGTAAATGAAAATTAACCTCAATCCAAACGTTAATCCTGATAGTGATGCTTCTCGCGAAGAGAAAATCGCCGCTGGAGGATTCGGAAAGTATTACACCGACAACATGGTTGTTGCGCAGTGGACTGAGGAAAAAGGTTGGAGCGATGCTGAACTAAAAGCATACGGACCACTTTCACTTGATCCTGCAACTTCTGTTCTGCATTATGGCCAGGAAATCTTTGAAGGAATGAAGGCGTATACACAGCCAGATGGGGGAGTAAGTCTCTTTCGTCCAACTGCAAATGCTGAACGTTTCAATAGAAGCGCCGCTCGCATGGCACTTCCAGAAATCCCAGTAGAGGATTTTGTTGCAACTGTTACAGCCGTTGTAAAAGAAGATATTAAATGGGTTCCTAAAAATATAGGCGAATCTCTTTATATCCGCCCATTTATGATTGCAACAGAAGTTGGACTAGGTGTTCGTCCTACAAATCATGCAACTTACTTGGTAATCACAACCCCAGCTTCTGCCTACTTTAATCCAAGTAAAGCCGTAACTGTTTGGATTTCAACTGAGTTTGTACGAGCCGCTAAAGGTGGCACAGGCGCTGCAAAGACCGGTGGAAATTACGCAGGATCATTGCTAGCTCAAAAGAAAGCAGCTGCCGAAGGTTGCGATCAAGTAGTTTGGCTTGATGCGATTGAACATCGCTGGGTCGAAGAAATGGGTGGCATGAACCTCTACTTCGTAAAGGGCAAGGGCAAAGACGCAACTATTTTTACGCCTAAACTCACCGGAACATTGCTAGCCGGTATTACGCGTGATTCAATTCTGAGTGTTGCAAATGATCTTGGATACAAGGTTGAAGAAGGAATGATTTCCACAGATGATTGGCGCGATGGCGTTGCCTCTGGTGAAATATCTGAAATATTTGCTTGCGGAACCGCAGCAGTTGTCTCCCCAGTTGGTACAGCTAAAAGCGCACAAGGCACTTGGAAAACTGGAGATGGCGAGCCTGGTCCAATAACCATGGAAATTCGCAATCACTTACTTGGCATTCAACATGGCACGGTAGCTGACAAGCACGGTTGGAATGTGCGGGTGAAGTAATGACCATCTCTGATGCATTTCATATCTACGACACCACCCTTCGTGATGGCGCGCAGCAAGAAGGACTAAATCTTTCGGTTCACGACAAACTTGCGATTGCACGGCATCTAGATGATCTTGGAGTCGGATTTATTGAAGGCGGATGGCCTGGTGCAAACCCTAAAGACACTGAATTTTTTAAGCGTGCTCAAACAGAGTTGAAGTTAAAGAATGCGACATTTGTGGCGTTCGGCGCAACTCGTCGCCCTAATGTGAAAGCAGCCGACGATGTACTTCTTCGCGCTCTTGCTGATTCTGGAGCACCAGTAGTTACCCTTGTTGCAAAGAGTTATGATCGCCATGTCGATCTTGCGCTCAAAACTAGCCTGGATGAGAACCTTGCAATGATTAAGGATTCAATCCAATTCCTCAAGGCCAATGGACAAAGAGTCTTTTTAGATGCCGAACATTTCTTTGACGGATACAAGTCCAATAGCAATTACGCGTTAGAAGTTGTTCGTACTGCAATGGAGGCTGGCGCTGATGTTGCCGCCCTGTGCGATACAAATGGTGGAATGCTTCCTGATGAATTACAACAAGTTGTTCATGAGGTTCTGCAGAAGTCCTCAGCTCGTCTTGGAATCCATTGCCACAACGACACCGGCTGCGCAATTGCAAACTCACTTGCAGCAGTCGATGCAGGAGTCACACACGTCCAGGGAACACTCAATGGATATGGTGAACGGACCGGCAATGCTGACCTTGTTTCAATCATCGCAAACCTTGAATTGAAGAAGCACCAGAAAGTTTTACCTGCGGGCTCCCTCCGCGAATCTTTCCGCATAGCTCACGCTGTTGCTGAAGTAACGAATGTGGCTCCAAGTGCTCGCCAACCATATGTTGGTGTATCTGCTTTTGCGCACAAGGCTGGACTGCATGCATCGGCAATCAAAGTGGACCCAAGTCTTTATCAACACGAAGACCCAGCCTGCGTTGGAAACGATATGCGTATGTTGGTTTCAGATATGGCTGGCCGCGCGTCAATTGAATTGAAGTCGCTCGAACTTGGCGTTGATCTAGGTGATGATAAAGATGTAGTCACTCGCGTAGTTGCTCGCGTTAAAGAAATGGAATCTCGTGGCTTTACTTTCGAAGCTGCCGATGCATCCTTTGAATTGCTACTTCTTGAAGAATTAAACGGCAAGCGTCCCCAATTCTTTGAACTTGAAGATTGGACCACAAGCGTCCATGGCGGAGATGACACGAAAGTAACGTCGAGTGCAACGGTCACCATAAAAGCAATGGGCGAAGTCATCAAAGCAGTCGGATCTGGAAACGGTCCGGTCAATGCAATTGATATGGCTATTCGCTCGGGGCTTGAAAAGATTTATCCTGAACTTGCAAAACTGGAACTGACTGATTACAAGGTACGAATTCTTGAAGGTCGACTTGGTACCGGCGCCGTTACGCGCGTACTTGTTGAAACAAGCGATGGTGATGGCGAATGGAGCACGATTGGTGTTCACGAAAACGTTATAGCTGCGTCGGCTATGGCCCTTGAAGATGCAGTCACATTCGGACTATTACGTCAGGGCCGCAAGCCAGAGTAAAGTGAGGACATGTCCTCCCCAGCATCACCACTGATAGCGCAATATGAAGAGCACCTAGCTCTTGTTCGCAATCTTGCTGACAATTCAATTCGAGGCTATGTCAGTGATCTGGAATCATTTCTAAGTCACCTAGAGACACTCAAGATCGGTGAATTTCAGGATCTTGATCTTTCGCATATTCGCTCTTGGTTAGCACAACTTCAACTCAATGGCGCCACCCGATCGACACTTGCTCGTCGAATCGTTTCTATGCGCGCATTTACATATTGGGCAGCAAGCAATGGTTGGATTAAATCTGATTATGGCGCAGCACTTGCGATACCAAAGCCCCAGCCACATCTTCCTGAAGTACTTGATATTGCCGATACGGAGATAGTTCTGGCTGCACTTGCGCTAAAAGCAGGGGAGGAGCCGACTCCCGTGAACCTACGAAATCTTGCGATGGTCGAAGTCCTATACGCATCTGGAATTCGAATTTCTGAATTGTGCGGACTAGATGTACTTTCGATTGATACATCACGAAATACGTTGCGGGTAATTGGTAAGGGAAATAAAGAAAGAGTCGTACCCCTTGGGATTCCTGCGATGGATGCGCTGCAAAATTATTTGAAGGGTGCGCGTCCACACATGATTAATGAAAAATCTGGAAGCGCAGTCTTCTTGGGTTCAAGAGGCAAACGTATTGATCAACGAACGGCGCGGGATGCTGTTTATGATGCAATGGGCGCGATTGGTTCATCGATGGGCCCTCACGGATTGCGTCACACAGCTGCTACTCATTTGCTTGAAGGCGGAGCAGATCTTCGTACCGTCCAAGAAATACTGGGCCATGCGTCACTCTCAACAACCCAGATTTATACGCACGTATCGCCAGAAAGACTACAAAAGGCGTACGAGCAGGCCCATCCTCGCGCCTAACTCTCACTCGATTTTGCCCTCTGGCTAGCCCCCAATAAGATTGCCCCAGCAGAGGGATTCATCTTTCTGACTTCACGCGTCTTACCTCACATAACCAAATGAGGAACCACTTCGGTCCAGATTTAAAAACCTGGTCGGTGCAAAGACGCTAGAGATTCAACAAATTGTTGGGTCATTAACCGAGTGCATATGTTTATACATATGCAATGAAGGAGCGTGCCGCCATGGCGGTTGTAACAATGCGAGAACTCCTCGACAGCGGAGTCCACTTCGGACACCAGACTCGTCGTTGGAATCCAAAAATGAAGCGCTACATTTTCACAGAGCGCAATGGCATCTACATCATCGATATTCAGCAATCACTTGCTCTCATCGATAGTGCTTACGAGTTCATTAAGAACACAGTTGCTAAAGGTGGCCACGTACTTTTCGTTGGAACCAAAAAGCAAGCACATGTACCTATCAAGGAACAGTCAGCTCGCGTAGGCATGCCTTACGTTACTGAGCGCTGGCTTGGTGGAATGCTTACAAACTTCCCAACCGTCTACAAGCGTATTCAGCGCTTAAAAGAGTTGGAACTTCTCGAAGAGAAGAACGATCAACTTCTAACTAAGAAGGAACTCCTTGTACTTCGTCGCGAGCGCGAAAAGCTCACGAAGAACCTTGAAGGAATTCGCAACATGACCAAGTTGCCTTCAGCAATTTGGGTAGTCGACACAAAGAAGGAACACCTTGCTGTGGCAGAAGCTCACAAGCTTGGAATTCCAGTTGTCGCAATCTTGGATACAAACTGTGATCCAGATGAAGTTGATTTCAAGATTCCTGGTAACGATGATGCAATCCGTTCAATCGGCTTGTTAACTCGCGTTATTGCTGATGCTGCAGCTGCTGGTCTTGCTGCTCGCTCAGCTAACGCTGCATCAAATCCAGATAAGGAACCAGCTGCTGTAGCAACGGACGCGGATAAGTTGGCAGAAGAAATTCTTGCTGCTGCACCTGTTACTGATGCTGCACCTACCGCAACTGAATCAAAGGAGTAATGCGAATTGGCTTATACAGCTGAAGATGTAAAGAAGCTGCGCGAACAAACCGCTGCAGGAATGCTTGATTGCAAGAAGGCACTCGATGAAGCCGATGGCGACTTCGAAAAGGCTGTTGAAATCATTCGCGTGAAGGGTCTTAAGGGCGTTACAAAGCGCGAAGGCCGTTCAACATCGAATGGTTTGGTTATTGCAAAGGCAGAAGGAACTCGCGGAGTAATGCTTGAACTTAACTGCGAAACAGATTTCGTAGCTAAAGGTGAGCGATTCCAAGAGCTTGCTCAAGAACTCTTGAACCATCTAGCAACATCTACTACGAATGAACTTTCAGCGTTCTTGGCTTCAAAACTTCCAAGTGGCCAGACTGTTCAAGAACGTGTGGATGAAGGAAATGCAACACTTGGCGAAAAGATTGAAATTCGCCGTATTGCAGTTCTTGAGGGTTCACCAGTCTCTCTTTACTTGCACCGCACAAATCCTGATCTTCCGCCTCAATTGGGCGTCTTGGTACAACTCACAACAGATGCTTTTGAGGCAGGCAAGGATGTTGCACAGCACATCGCAGCATTCGCTCCTCAATTCGTCCGTCGTGAAGATATCCCTGCCGACCACATTGAAGCAGAGCGCCGTATTGCAGAAGAAACCGCACGAGCCGAGGGGAAGCCAGAAGCTTCACTCAGCAAGATTGTCGAGGGGCGCGTTACTGGTTTCGTGAAGGAAATCAGCCTGCTCGAGCAGTCTTTTGCTAAAGATGCGAAGAAGACAGTCCAACAAATCCTTGATGAGGCAAAGACCGCTGTGTCGGCGTTTCACCGTTTCAAGGTTGGGCAGTAATCTCACCTATTAGGTACTGCTAGATTTCACAAGAGCGAAAGGAGCACTTCTCATGGCCCGCAAAGGTTACAAGAGAGTGCTCCTTAAGCTTTCTGGAGAAGTATTTGGCGGAGATAAAGGCATCGGTGTAGACCCTGATGTTGTTCACGATATTGCCGCGCAGATCGCAGATGTTGTACGCGGTGGAACCCAAGTAGCAATCGTTGTTGGTGGCGGTAATTATTTCCGTGGCGCAGAACTTCAACAGCGTGGAATGGATCGCGCTCGCGCCGACTATATGGGAATGCTCGGAACAGTTATGAATTGTTTAGCACTTCAAGATTTTCTAGAAAAAGCTGGAATCGATACACGCGTTCAGACCGCAATAACAATGGGCCAAGTTGCTGAGCCTTATATTCCTCGTCGCTCAATTCGCCACCTGGAAAAGGGTCGCGTTGTAATTTTCGGTGCGGGAGCTGGAATGCCTTACTTCACTACCGATACCGTAGCGGCGCAACGCGCACTTGAAATCGGCGCTGAATGTCTCTTGCTCGCAAAAAGTGGAGTTGATGGTGTCTACACGGCAGATCCAAAGAAGGATTCAACAGCTACGAAATATGATTCAGTAAGTTATGACGATGTTCTCTCTAAATCTCTCGCAGTTGCAGATGCAGCGGCCTTCAGTTTGTGCCGTGAAAATAACCTACCCATCATTATTTTTGACTTGAAGAACAAGGGCAATATTGCTCGCGCGGTCAAGGGTGATCAAATCGGAACTCTCGTTTCGGCTTCAACAAAGTAAAAGGAAGTAGCGAAAAATGTCTGACCTCAACGCACTACTCGCTGATGCCACTGCAAAGATGGCAAAGGCAATTGAAGTAGCGAAAGATGATTTTGGCGCAATTCGTACGGGACGTGCGCATCCTTCAATGTTTGCCAAGATTATGGTTGATTACTACGGCTCTTTTACCCCTCTTGCTTCTCTTGCAACAATTCAAGTTCCAGAAAACCGCATGGCACTTGTTAGTCCATTCGACAAAGGCGCCATGACTCTTATTGAGAAGGCAATCCGCGATTCAGATCTTGGCGTAAACCCTCAAACAGATGGCTCAGTAATTCGTGTTAGTTTCCCACAGCTGACAGAAGAGCGACGCAAGGATTACATCAAGGTAGCGCGCACCAAGGCTGAAGATTCACGTATCTCAATCCGCAATATTCGTCGCACAGCTAAAGAAGCGATGGAAAAAATGGAGAAGGATGGGAATGTGGGCAAGGATGACGTAGCCCGTTCTGAAAAAGACCTAGAAAAGGTAACTTCAGACCATGTGACAAAGATTGATGAACTTCTTAAGCACAAGGAAGCAGAGTTGCTCGAGGTTTAACTTCGAGATTAATCATGGATGATATTCATTCGCTCAATGAGGCGATTAATAAAAAGGCAGGCCGCAAGCTTTTTCCATCAATAGTTGTATCACTTCTTATATTTGGAATTGTTTTCGGCACG
>CAIMSI010000134.1 GCA_903844115.1 uncultured Actinomycetes bacterium | reverse complement strand
ATAGTCAAGAATTATCAACTAGCCTATGAAGTCGCAGAAAGTGCGAACGTAATCAAGGGATATGGCGCCACTCACCACAATGGTTGGGCTAATTTTGAATTGATTATGGAGTATGTAAAATCGAATATGAATAAGGCGGATAATTCAGACTTGGCATCCGCGGTTGCAGGATTGCGCTCAGCAGCTTTAGCTGATGAGAATGGCGCCAAGTTACGCGCCATCCTCGCTGGCTAAATGTTCTAGATTTTTATTATCCCGCTCAGCCTGCTCAGCCTGCTCAGCCCGCTCAACCTGCTCAGCTTTCGAATGCTTGCGTGATTTGCTCGTAGCTCATCGCGCTCTTTGCCGCAGCAGCTACTTGCTTGTCACGTTCAATATTGCGCTCAATTTGAACCTTGGCAGAGACGTACTGCTTTGGCCATTTCACATCTTTATAGCCAATTTTTGCAGCTTCAAGCAACGTCCATGCTGGGTTAACTAGATGCATACGAGCAACGGCGCAAAGATCTGCCCGGCCTGCTGCAATGATGGTGTTGATGTTATCGGCCTCAAAAATAGCTCCAACAGCAATTGTCCGAATGCCTGCCTCGTTACGGATTTGATCTGCAAAAGGAGTTTGGAACATTCTTCCGTAAACAGGTTTTTCTTTCTTTGTTACCTGACCTGATGAGCAGTCAATCATGTCGGCCCCAGCAGCTTTAAATGCCTTTGCGATATCGACCGCATCGTCTGGAGTTATTCCACCTTCGGTCCAGTCATGTGCTGAAACTCGAACGCTAATTGGTTTTCCACTCGGCCAAACTTCTCGGACTGCCGCAAAAACCTCAAGCGGATAACGCAAACGATTTTCGAAGGAGCCACCATATTCATCAGTGCGATGGTTGGTGATAGGGGAGATGAATGAGGAAAGTAGATAACCGTGAGCTGCATGGAGTTCAAGCCAATCAAATCCGGCCTTCTCAGCTTCTTGGGTAGCGCGTACGAAATCTGCTTTAACGCGGTCCATGTCCTCGCGCGTCATTTCACGCGATGTATCTGAGACACCTTCTAGGTATTGCTCTGCGGAAGCTGAAATTAATGGCCAGCCATCTTTTTCTACTGGCTTATCGATTCCTTCCCATGCAAGTTTGGTGGAACCCTTTGCACCTGCGTGACCGATCTGTATTGCAATCTTCGCATCTGTATTTTGATGCACGAAATCAACGACTCTCTTCCAACCTTGAGTGTGTTCAGGCTTATATAGTCCTGGGCAACCTGGTGTGATTCGAGCATCTGCACTGACGCAAGTCATCTCGGTAACAACCAAGCCGGCGCCACCCATTGCGCGGGCTCCGAGATGAACAAGATGGTAATCAGCAGCCAATCCATCCACGGCTGAGTATTGCGCCATCGGAGAAACAACCACACGATTTTTTAGCACGACATCGCGGACTTTCAAAGGAGTAAACATAGGTGGAACTTCTAAATCAGGGCTTGGCACAGGCAAGCCTGCATCAGCAAAAGTTTTGGCTGTAAACCATTTATCGAATTGAGATATGTAAGCTGAATCTCGTAAGCGAAGATTTTCATGAGAGATACGCTGGCTTCGAGTAAGCAGAGAGAAATTAAATTGCTCTTCAGGAAGATGTGAATATCGCTCAATTTCTTCAAACCAGACCATTGCGTTTCTTGCTGCATTTTGGATTTTTGCAACTTCAACAGAGCGATTGGCTTGATATGAGTCAAGAACAGCCTGAATTCCCTTGCTGGAGTTATCTGCAAATGATTGTGCGAGATCAATCGCATCTTCCATCGCAAGCTTTGTGCCTGATCCAATTGAGAAGTGTGCGGTATGGGCTGCATCGCCCATAAGAATGACAGGCACTTTCTTGGAGCCAATCTCATTCCACTGAATCCAATTTTCGCAGATTACGCGTGGAAACTTAATCCAATTTGCAGATCCGCGCAGATGAGATGCATTGCTCATTAATGCTGCACCTTCTAGATCATCTGCAAAAAGATTTTCGAGAAATGCAATCGCCTCAGGTTGTTCCATTTTGTCGAGCCCAGCTTTTGCCCACACTTCTTCAGGTGTTTCTACAATAAAGGTCGAGGTATCACCATCAAATTGATAAACGTGTGCTTGGAACCAACCAAATTCAGTTTTCTTAAATATAAAAGTAAAATCTTTGAACATCTTTTTTGTACCAAGCCACACAAAGCGACATTTACGTACATCGATATCCGGTTTGAAGGTCGCCTTATACTTATCGCGTATAAAACTATTAAGTCCATCCGCAGCGATGACGATATCGGCGTCGTACTCTTTTGCAACAACTTCATCATCTTTAATGTCAGTCTCAAATAAAAGTTTTACGCCTAATCCTTCTGCACGTTCCTGCAAAATATTCAGGAGGCGTTTTCTGCCAATTCCGCAGAACCCATGCCCGCCGGAGATAAAGTTTTTGCCATTAATGCGCACATCAATGTCATCCCAATGGTTGAATGAACCAAGAATTTCTCGTGCCGTCGGTTCATCCGCGCGCACAAAGTTGCCTAACGTTGAATCCGAAAAGACCACACCCCATCCGAAAGTGTCATAGGGGCGGTTTCGCTCAATCACGGTTATTTCATGGCTTGGATCTTGCTTCTTCATAAGTATTCCGAAGTAGAGCCCAGCAGCACCGCCACCGATTGAAACAATCTTCATACAGCCTCCTTGGATTTTGCCACGACAAGATTTTTGGTGTCATGTCGAGTATTTGACTATCGTCAAGGATAAGCCTAGAGGTAAGGTAGCGCCAGTACCGACCTCGCAAAAGGAGCTTCACCTTCATGGCTGCCCAACGCTTTCTTGGAAAGACGATAATCATTACTGGTGGTGCTGGCGGAATTGGCGCAGCGATTGCGGCTGAAGTTGCGAACCAAGGTGGCCGAGTAGGAATCCTGGACACAAACCAAGGTGCGATAGATGCTGTTGTGAAGAAACTAACATCCCAAGGCACGCAGGTTGATGCAAGGGTTGTGGATGTTCGAGATGGTCTGGCGGTAACGACGGCTATTGATGCGTTAGCACAATCCCTTGGCGGAATTAATATTCTGATTGCAGCTGCAGGAGGTTCTCTCGGCACTCCTAGGGATATGGCTGATATTACTGATGCTGATTTGGATCTTGTTATTGATGTGAATGTGAAGGGAACCTATTACTGCGCTCGCGCGGTTATTCCGCATATGAAGAAGAATCATGGCGGCTCAATTATTACCTTCTCCTCCATTGGGGGAAGAAGCGCTAGTCCTGTGACTGGGATTCCATATGCAGCAGCTAAGGCCGCGATTACTGGACTAACCCGCCGTCTTGCGAAAGAAGTTGGTGAGTTTGGAATCCGAGTCAATGCGATTGCCCCCGGGCTTTTTCTGACTGATCGATTAGCCGGAATGTTCGATGAATTGAGCGAAACTGATCGAACCGAGGTTTTGAGTGCCATTCCATTAGGTCGGATGCCAGAACTTCGAGAGTGTGTAGATCCAGTGCTTTTTCTAGCAAGCGATGAAGCGTCGTACATCACAGGGACGGTTCTCGACGTCAATGGCGGCCGCTTGATGCCTAATTAGCAACCCTAAAGTAAGTATTAATCAGGTATTACGCCTATATTAAGCGTTTTTTAGCTAGTTCAACGAGTTCAACAGCACCTCGGAGATTCATAACGTTTTGATATCATTTTATTTATCTGTGCAAATGGTATGACCAATCCTTGACGAACGATACATACACGAGTCAGAATTGCGTTCCCGGTGCCGACCAGAGCCACTATTTTTGATTAGGAGCGTTGATGTCATTCACCACTCAAATTATTCCTGGCTTAGAGGGTATGGATCACGTTGGAATAACAATTCCACACCTAGATGAGGCCGTTGCGTTTTATTCAACTTTACTTGGAGCTAAAGAGATTTTTCGCTTAGGGCCATTTGATGCTCGCGAATTTGATAAAGTCGATGGAAAAGATTGGGCAGAAGCACACGTCAACGTAGTTGATGGAAGATTTACTATTGCTATGTTGGAATATGGCAACGCAAGCCGCTTAGAGCTTTTCCAATACGACCGGCCAACAGATCGTAGAACTACACCTCCAAAGAATTCAGATCTTGGCGGGCATCACATTGCTTTTAAAGTAACAAATCTAGATGCAGTTCTTGCGCTGCGAGATAAATACTCTCTTCGATTTATGGCAGGGCCAATTGCAATCACCGAAGGTCCAGCTGCTGGGCAGCGAATCATTTATGTTCTAGATCCATGGGATAACCAGCTCGAACTCGTTGAGTACGACCGAAAATAAATATTCCCATGACAGTTAGCGTATCTATGACAAATATTTCGAAGAATTTCGATGCTGTCCGCGCGCTACAAGATGTTCACATAGATCTTTTTCCTGGTGAAGTTCATACTGTCGCAGGTGAAAATGGGTCTGGTAAGTCAACCCTACTGAAAATTCTTGCAGGCGTGATTAAGCAAGACGAAGGTCAGATCTTGATGGATGGAACCCAAGTTAATTTTCAAGGTGTTCGCGATTCAATGGCATATGGCATCACCATGGTGAGCCAAGAACTAAGTCTTGTTCCACATTTGAGTGTGGCTGAAAACGTTTTTCTCGGTCATAACCAGACCAGAAATAAACTCGGAATAGATTGGAAAGACACAGATAAACGCGCAGTTGAGTTTCTCAAGCGCCTAAACCTGGAAGTAAATCCACGTGCGGAAGTCAGTACCTTGCCCCAGCATCACCAACAAATGGTGGAAATTGCCCGAGCAATTGCTTCTAATACAAAAGTCCTATTACTTGATGAGCCAACCTCATCCCTTGCTCCTAAAGAAGTAGAGTCCCTTTTTGCAGTTGTTCGCCAGCTTCGCGATGAAGGCGTGGCAGTCGTCATGATCTCCCACCGCATGTCTGAAATGCTCGACATTAGTGATCGCTTCACAGTCCTGCGTGACAGCAAGTTCATCGATACCAGCACTCGGGCTGGAGTGGATGAGAATTGGCTGATCGACCGAATGGTTCTTAATAAGCCCAAGAAGGCTATCCACTCGACTGAAGAATTACTAAAGACTGAAGTAGTTTTAGAAGTAAAAGGAATGACAGATCTTTTTGGGGCCTTTCAGGATGTCTCTTTTAGCCTTCACAAAGGCGAAATTGTTGGCTTGGCCGGACTTGCTGGAGCGGGACGCACTGAATTAGTAGAAGCAATCGTTGGCTTGCACCCACGCAAGGCCGGAGATGTCATTGTTGAAGGAGTGATAGTCAGTCATTCCACTCGCGCCACAATGAACGCTGGTGTTGTGCTGGTCCCAGATGATCGCCGCGCGAAATCGACAATTCGCGACATGTCTATCAGAGATAATCTCTTGTTATCTATTCATGGCCGACCACAGAAACAACGATCACGCCGCAAGGAAGAGAAAATTGTTGATGAATGGGTTTCTAAGTTTAAAATTAAAATGTCTAATCCTTATGCGCCAATTAGTTCTCTTTCGGGTGGCAACCAACAGAAAGTTGTTATTGCTCGTTGCCTGGAGACAAACCCAAAGGTTTTAATTCTCGATGAGGCGACACGCGGAATAGACTTAGGTGCAAAAGCCGAGATTTATCAAATTCTACGAGACCTTGCGAGTAAGGGATTAGCGATTCTCGTGGTTTCATCTGAACTTTCTGAGATTTTTGAAATTTCAGACCGAGTCCTGGTGATGCATGCCGGTGACTTAACTGCAAACCTAGCCCGAAAAGACATTAGTGAATCTGATGTTGTTTCCGCCGCGACTGGAGTAAGAACGTGAAACGAGTATTTAAACTTCCAAGCTTGAGCTCAATGCCGCCATGGTTTGGCTTGCTCGTTCTTGAAGTCGTGCTGATAATCGGTATGAGCATCATTCAACCAGCTTTTATCTCTAGCTCTAACCTCAGCAACATTATTCGTTCGGCCGCGATTCCAATCGTTTTAGGTATTGGAATGACTTTTACAATATTAACTGCAGGTATCGATTTATCAGTGGGTAGTGCTCTTGCATTTACTGGAATTTTGCTCTCGGGCTTCATTACTCATATGCCACGTTTTGCTGCGGTACTTCTTACGGTTATCATCGTGACTGCTGTTGTAGGAGGCATTAACGGAATTCTGATCGGAAAAATTGGCCTTAATTCATTTGTTATTACCTTGGGAACGTTGGGAATTTTCCGCGGCATCTCTTATCTTGTTACAAATGGAACTACTCGGACGATCGATACCGGCACTCTGATCAACACTTTAGGTGATGGTAACTGGGGCCCTATTCCAGGTCCTGCGGTTGTAGTCATAGTTGTTGCACTCTTGTCCGTGTGGGCACTTCGTTCGACCTACTTTGGTCGCGATGTGTATGCCGTAGGTGGAAATGAATTCGCCGCACGCCTTGCAGGCGTTTTCACCTCGCGTGTAAAACTAACGGTTTATTTTATTTCTGCAGCTTTGGCAGCACTTGCGGGAATCATGCAAGTTGGACGCCTGCAATCGGCAGCACCAACAGCCGGAGCTGGAATTGAACTTACTGTCGTAGCAGGAGTTCTGCTCGGCGGTACTCGCCTAAGCGGTGGCGTAGGAAGTATTACAGGAACAGTCATCGGGCTGCTCTTCCTACAAACCGTATCGAATTCCCTGACCATTCAGGGGGTCTCCTCATACTGGCAACAAGTTGTAACCGGTGTGTTATTAGGAGCAGCAGTTCTCTTCGATCGTATACAGGTCTCGTATGCGAGCAGAAGAAAATATCGAGAGGAAAGCAATGTCACTAAAGAATAAACTGGTAAAGGTTGTCCCCTTACTAGCAGTTGCTGCTCTTTTAGCAACAGGCTCAGTGCCTGCTAAAGCAGCTGCTTCAAAAGGACTAGTTGGATTTAGCTATCCAATTCAAGCCAACTCTTATTTGAGCGCAATCGGCCAAGCGGCTGAAAAAGTTCTAACTAACAACGGATACACAATGCTTGGTATCGATGCACAGCTCGATGGAAACAAGCAGATTTCCGATGTTGAAACAATGATCACTAAGGGTGTCAAAGCCATGATCATCTATCCACTTGATTCAAATGGCCTTAAGCCATCACTTGATAAGGCTGCAGCTGCTGGAATTAAAGTTATTACAATGAACTACAGCACCGATGATTCACGCGCTGCACCACCATCACCAGCACTTGCTCAAGTTCAAGATGCATTTACAAGCAAGAACCTCGCAAGAGATCGTGTTGCTTACTTGCAGAAGGTTCTTCCAAATGGCGGAAACGTTCTCTATGTTGGTCTCGGCTTCCCAGTTGCTGCTCTCGAGAAGCATGCTGAATTGTTCAAGGCAGCACTTGCAAAGAGCTCAAAGTTCAAGTATCTCGGTCGCGTAGATAACCAGACCGATAACGCAGAAGGTGGCCGTCAAGCAGTTGACGCAGCACTCATCAAGTATCCAAAAATTGATGCAATCGTTGCTTACAACGATCCAACAGCTCTTGGTGCTTATTCATCAGTGAAGTCAGCTGGTAAAGCTGGAAAGATCAAGATAATTGGTCTTCAGATGCAACCAGAAGCTGTAACTTCAATCAAGAACAACGAAATCAACGGTTCATGGGATTACAACCCAGTTCAATCTGGTATCTCACTTGCAACATTGACAGTTGATATCTTGAAGAATCACCCAAGCACAAGCTGGAGTAAGACAATCCAGACTCGCGCTGTTTTCTACGATAACTCAACAATCGCAAACTTTGTCCCATGGACAGATCGTTTGAAGGCAATTAAGTAAAAGTAATACTCAAATAAATAAGCCGGTGTGGATAATTTCCACACCGGCTTATTTACATTGAGCTGAGAAATTTTATTATTGGCGAAATTGCCCAAAATCTGGAGAGCGTTTTTCAGCGAATGCCTTTCCGCCTTCTTTTGATTCATCGGTCTGCGTGTATAGATCTAGCACATCAAAAGCTAAAGATTGAATACCGACAATATGATCCGTATCTGCATTAAATGAATGCTTCAAAGCTTTTAGGGCCGTAGGGGAGAGTGCGCAAACTTTTAGCGCCCATTCCATTGCCGCAGCCATAAGCTGATCTGGTTGAACAACTTTGTTTACTAATCCCCATCGTTCGGCAGTTTCGGCATCGTATTGTTCGCATAAAAACCAAATCTGACGAGCGCGTTTTTCTCCCACTACGCGAGCCAGATATGCACTTCCAAAACCTGCATCAAAAGAACCTACTCGAGGACCTACTTGTCCAAATTTTGCCGTACTAGATGAAATAGTCAGATCCGAGAGCACATGCAGGACATGGCCCCCACCGATTGCAAATCCGTTTACTGCGGCAATGACAGGTTTAGGAATAGAGCGGATTAATTTGTGAAGTGATTCAATCTCAAACATTCCAGTTTCTGTTTCGCCGTAGTTACCCTTTTCAGCACGTTCCTTCTGATCTCCACCGGTACAAAATGCTTTATCTCCGGCGCCCGTCAAGATTACTGCTCCGACTTTTGAGTCGACCCAAGCAGTTTTGAAAGCCGTGAGAAGTTCATCCACGGTACGTCCACGAAGGGCGTTGTAGCGATCTGGGCGATTAATAGTCAAAATTGCTACGCCCTGCTTGACCTCATACAGAACATCAGTAAATTCATTCAATGGAATCATGGCGCTACCTTATCTATTAGTTATCCATCAATTATCCATTATTTAAGCGTCTACCTTGATAGCCATTGCGACGCCGAGCCCAACGCCAATGCATGCCGCAGCAATACCAATGCCACCGCCTTGGCGCCTTAGTTCGCGGGCAGTTTCAATAATTACTCGAGACGCTGATGCGCCAACGGGATGTCCAATCGCAATGGCCCCACCGTTAATATTTACTTTTTCTAAAGGAATCTCAGGCATTTCATGCAAGACTGTCAAAACCATCGAAGCAAATGCCTCATTAATCTCCCAAACTTTAATATCCGATGCTTGAAGATTGAGTTTTGCAAGTAACTGGCGAATTGCAAAGACAGGAGCAAGTGAGAACTGTTCAGGTTCGGTGGCAACAACGCGCGCACCAAGAATGGTTCCAATGGGATCTAGGCCCATATCTTTGGCAATCAGATGCGATGTCAGTAGAGCTGCAACGCTTCCATCGTTGAGCGGTGATGAGTTGCCTGCTGTACCAGCGCCACCTTCTGAAAAGGCCGATGGAAGCGCAGCTAATTTCTCGATTGAACTATCAGCCCTGATGCTTTCATCGCGAGTGACGCTGTTAAATGGAATAACCCAATCAGTATGAATTCCCCGATCCCAAGCTGCATTGGCTCTTTGATGTGATCGATAAGCCCACTCATCTTGTTGCTCACGTGAAATGTTGAGTTTCTCTGCAACGAGCTCTGAACATCTGCCCAAACTTGCAACCCAGTGAGCCGGGAACTGTGGATTTACCATGCGCCATCCAACGGTGCTCTGATTGTATATAGGGTTGTATTCAGGATTAGTTGGCTTTTCTTTACTTGTACGTTCGACTATCCATGGCGCGCGACTCATCGACTCGACGCCGCCAGCAACGATGAATTGCGCGTCTGCGGATCTAATAGCGCGCGAAGCTTGAATAAATGATTCTGCCCCAGATCCGCAAAGTCGATTTAAGGTAACACCAGGAATAGATGTTGGATATCCAGCTAGAAGCGCGCCCATTCTTGCAACGTTTCGGTTATCTTCTCCGGCTCCATTGGAATCTCCAATAATTACATCATCAATTTTTTTAAGGTCAAGTGATGGAGTTCTGGAAGCAAGTGATTTTAAGGAAGTGGCAAGTAAATCATCGGGACGGGTTGTAGATAGACCACCAAAATATCGACCAAAAGGGGTTCGGACTGCGTTGACGATAACGACGTCAGGGGTTGTCATATAGCGTATTATTGTCTATCGTTAGAAAAACGCACTATACATTTCCGCACATTTTGTTGGGAAATAGAACCCGAGATGGAGTGACAATCCTTATGGCAGCTCCGCTTCGTATATTGGTGACAGGCGCAGGGCGAGGCATCGGACGTTCCATTGCGATAAAGCTCTTGGAGCAAGGCCATCTAGTTGCTTTGTGTGCTCGCACAACTTCAGATTTAGAATCAGCTGTTGAAGGTCGCAGCGATGGGTACCTCATCATCGACAAAGATGTGCTTTTACCGGGTGCGCCAGAATCCATTGTTAATGATGTAGTTAAAGCGTGGGGCGGGCTTGATGTTCTCATCCTTAATGCTGGCGATGGAGTAAGCCTGCCACTAGATAAAACTACCGACGAAGCCTGGGATCACATGCTGGCCCTTAACGCAACCGCTCCCTTTAAATTTATGCGTGCTGCTGTTCCAGTAATGAAAGAAGAAAAAGCTGGAAATATTATCGTTATTGCTAGCAAAGCTGGATTGATAGGCCAGCCAAATGTTTCTGCATACACCGCTGCTAAACATGCAGTTGTTGGCTTGGTTCGTTCGGCCGCTACTGAACTCGCCAAGTACTCCATTACCGTGAATGCGATTTGTCCTGATTTCGTAGATACACCCATGACCCAGCGCTCATTAACGTTAGCTGCGCAGCGAACCGGCAAGAGTTTAGAAGTAGTGCGAGAAGCTCTTGAATCTAAGTTAGCTGGAAATAGATTTCTTACCCCAGAGGAAGTAGCAGATGCTGCTATTTCATTTATTGGTAAGAGTGAAACTGGGGTAACTCAAATTCTTGAAGGAGGAAATTAAAGTGTCAATCGAAAAGTTCAATCCAGATTCCCTTGCCGCGCCAATTGGTTTTTCGCATGCAGTCATTGGTGAGGGTAAATTTATTTACTTAGCCGGTCAGACTGCGCTAAGTAAGGAAGGCGTCATAGTCGGCTCTAATATTGTCGAGCAATTTGAAAAAGCACTTTCGAGCTTATGCGTGTCGCTAAAAGCGGCCGGGGGAACGCCAGCAGATTTAGTAAAAATAACTATCTATTCGGTGGACCCAGAAAATTATCGTTCGAATTCGAGGGAAATTGGGAAAGTTTGGCAGAGTTTATTAGGTAAGAATTTTCCAGCGATGACTCTTATCGGAGTAACCCGACTGTGGGATATAGAAGCACTTGTAGAAATCGAAGGAGTTGCCTGTATCTCATGAGAGACCTCTCGGTCCTTTGGTCAGCACAATCCATCGCCGTAATTGGTGCGACAGAACGATCTGGCGCAATGGGTCGCGCTCCCATCGAGTACTTACAGAAATACGGATTTAAAGGGAAGGTTTTCCCGATCAATCCCAAAGGCGGCACAATTTTAGGTTTGCAAGCCTATCCACGTATTACCGATGTAAATCAAAAAATCGATCTAGCTCTCATCATGGTTCCAGCGCCACTCGTTGAAGAATCATTAACACAATGTGGTGAAGCTGGAGTATCTGTTGTCATTGTTATGTCTTCGGGCTTCGCTGAAGCTGATAGTGATGGAGCGGTTGCACAAATTCGTTTAGTAGAAATCGCGCGCAACTTCGGCATGCGTATGGTTGGTCCAAATTGCATTGGAACTGTGGGCGCAGCAACTGGTTTAGTTGCATCCTTTTCACCAGTCTTTTCGGCGCCTGCCACTCGCGTTGAAGCAGGTTCAGTGGCATTAGTAAGTCAATCCGGCGCGCTTGGATATGGAATGTACTCCCTAGGTATGGATGCTGGAGTTCCGATCGGACAAGTAATTACTACCGGAAATGAAGCAGATGTAACCGCAATCGAAGTCGCAACTTCACTTGCGAATGATCCAGCAGTCTCAGCCATTCTTTTATATACAGAATCTCTCTCGGATATCGATGCCCTAGATATTGTATCTAGCAAGAAACCTACAGCGATATTAAAAGTTGGTCGCTCAACAGCAGGAGCGCTGGCAGCTGCGTCGCATACAGGAGCAATTGCAACTGAAGATCGCGTAATCGATGCCGCTATTAATTCAACTTCGGCAGTCCGTGTTGATGACGTTGAACAGTTGATTGATGCCGGACTTATTTTTTCAAGTGGGATTAAATCTCTCGGTAAGAATATTGCGATTATTACCACTTCTGGCGGTTCAGGAATTTTAGCTACTGATGCAATTGAGAAAAATGGATTAGTTCTAGCTAACTTTTCTCAATCAACGCTTGATGAGCTTGGCAAAATTGTTCCGACGTATGGCAACATTACCAACCCGGTGGATGTCACAGCAGCTGTAATGTCTTCGCCCGACCTCTTTGAGAAATGCTTAGAGGTAATTGCGCGTGATCCTGGGGTAGATGCGATTGTTGCATGTTTTGCAGTCCTTGTTGGAAGTGATGTCGAACGCATTGCTAACGCTCTTGGCGGAGTTCAAAAAATTCGCAAGCTGCCGATAGCCGTTGCGCGAACTGGCTCGGCAAGTTTGGCCCCTGAAGCAAGCATAATTTTCTCCTCCCTCAAGCTTCCTGTCTTTCCAACTCCTGATCGTGCAATTGCTGCGCTACGAATTCTTCATCACAGCTCCCGAGCATCAACGAGAATTGAATCAAAGATGACCATTGGACTTCCCGTGCCATCGCCAACGGCCACAGAAGTTGAGTTGAAAGAACTGTGGAATTCTGTCGGAGTTCGCGTTCCACTCTCTGTTGTAGTGCACGATGAAGCCTCAGCGTTAACAGCAATTGAAACTGTTGGTGGTCGTTCGGTTATGAAAGCAGTCATTCCAGGTCTCCTTCATAAGAGTGAAGCGGGTGGTGTGGCGCTGGACATTACGTCAGCAAACGGTGCACAAACATATTCACGTCTTTCTATGCTTGCACCTGATGGTAAGGCGAACCCAGTTCTCGTTGAGACTTTTATACCAAAGGGCGTAGAGGCACTAGTTGGGGTTACATCGAGTTCACTTGGAAAAGTTTTGACAATTGGAGTTGGTGGCATCCTCACTGAGATTATTGATGATGCTGCGATTCGGCTTCTTCCAGTAAATGCAGAAATAGTTTACGAAATGATCGGTGAGACTAAACTCGCGCCACTTCTTGCTGGAGCGCGTGGAAGTGCACCAGCAGATATTGCTGGATTTGTTTCAGCAGTACTTCGTATTGCTGAAGTTGCAGCTGGTTGGCCAGAAGGAAGTGAGCTTGATATGAACCCCATCACAGTTCTACCTAGTGGAGTATGGGTGCTCGATAGCGCATACTCGCTTTCAGAAGTGCACAACGAAAGGACCAGTATCTAAATGGATGTAGGAACACTTGTCGCGCGGGCAACGACCACATACCGCGATCGAATTGCGGTAGAGGACGAAGAAGGTTCACGTACCTTTGGCGAAATTGGGGGACGTATCTTTCAGCTTTCCCGCGCACTTAAAGCACTGGGACTTCAGGAAGAAGATCGAGTTCTTGATCTTCAATTTAATCAAATTACATATATAGAAAGTGATTTGGGAATATCAAGTGCGGGCCTATGTCGAGTTGCTCTTAACTACCGTTTACACCCTGATGACTGGGTTCGTATCGCGAAAGACTGTGGCGCAAAAGTTTTGATTATGAATCATAAGTTTTGGGAAGAGTCAGCGCCACTGCGAGCACTTGTGAATAACGTGATTCTTATTCAAGGCGATGAGCCAGGGACTACTAAATACGAAGATTTCCTTGCTGCGCAGCTTGCTGAGCCATTACTGCTCTCAGTTCATCCCGACACGCTTGTGTCGTTAAATTATTCAAGCGGTACTACCGGAAATCCAAAGGGCGCTATTCGAACACATAGAAATAGAATTTCTAGTTTAAATAATATCGTTACCGATATTTTGAAGCGCACACCAGATGAAACTGACTGCTGGATTCACGCAGGCCCAGTCACTCATACGAGTGGCCTCTTTGTTCTTCCATATTTTGCGTTTGGGGCAAAGCAAATCATTATGTCTAAATACGATCCAGAAGTATTTGTCGATGCGATTCAAAATCGTGGCGCAAATGCAACTGCACTCGTGCCTACGATGGTCGCTCGATTGCTTGCCATGCCAGATATGAGTCTTGAAAAAATGAAGAACCTTCGCATGCTTGGCTATGCAGGTGCGCCAATGGCGCCCGAGCAGATTAAACAATGCTACGAAACAATTACGCCAAATATGGTTCAGTACTACGGACTCGTTGAAGCAATTCCCCCGGTTACTGTGCTCAGCGCGCAGGATCATAAGAATGGTATTTATTCACAACCAGAACTCCTTACAAGTGCGGGTAAGCCATGCATAGGAGTTGAAATTCTGATCGTTGATGAAGAGAACAATCCAGTTGCGGTTGGTGAAATTGGAGAGGTAATAACACGTGGAGATCACGTTATGCGCGGATATTGGGGGGCAGCGGGCCTAGATGCCACGGTAACTAAGGCTGTGCGTGATGGATGGCTTCACACAGGTGATCTTGGAAAGATTGATGCAGAAGATCGGCTATACCTCGTAGACCGTAAAGGCGACATGATTATTAGTGGTGGATACAACATCTATCCTCGCGAAATCGAAGATGTCGTCGCCGAGGTTGAAGATGTGCATGAAGTTGCAGTTGTTGGCGTCAAAGATGTCGAGTGGGGCCAACGCGTAGTGACGCTTGTGACGCTAAAGCCTGGGGTGACATTAAGTGAAGCGGAAATTTCTGAAAAGGTAATGGCGCACTGTAAGTCTCGTATGGCTTCCTATAAGAAGCCAAAATTAGTTTTAGTTGTTTCTGAATTTCCTTTGAATTCAACGGGTAAGATTGCAAAGAAAGTTTTGCGCCAACAATTGGAAGAGACGAAATAGATATGACAACCGAGAAGCCAGGTGAATATCCATACACTCGTGGAATAAATCCAGATGCGGGTGTTTGGACCATGGGTCAGTACGGTGGTTTTGGAACGCCGGCTGAAACTAATGAGCGCTTTAAAATGCTCTTAGAACAGGGACTAACTGGCTTTAGTGTTGCACTCGACCTTCCGACACAGCTAGGACTTGATTCTGATGACCCACTATCACTAGGTGAAGTGGGCCGAGTTGGTGTTGCTATCGATAGTTTGGAAGATATTGAAATATTGATGGATGGAATCCCACTTGAAAAAATAACCCAAGTTCGGACTACCGCTAACTCTATTGGATATATCTGGGCAGCAATGTTTGTAGCGCTTGCTGAGCAACGAGACATGGATCCAAATAAATTTGGCATGTTTATTCAAAATGACGTCTTAAAAGAATACATCGCCCGAGGAACGCAAATTTTCCCAGCAGAAGCAGGGCTTAAGCTTTCAACAGATGTCATCGAATATATTGCGACAAAAGTTCCGCGTTGGGTATCACTTGCTATGAGTGGTTACCATATTCGTGAATCAGGATCGGATGCAATTCAAGAAGTTGCTTTCACTTTTGCTAACGCTCGTGAATACCTTGATGCGGCAATTGCTCGCGGAGTTACCGTTGACCAAATTGCTACGACTCTTTTTACATTTCTCTCATCAAATATTGAATTTCTCCCGGAAGTAGCTAAGTTTCGCGCCGCACGTCGTACCTGGGCTCGCTTAATACGCGAAAAATATGATCCAAAAGAAGCCAACTCTGAAAAGTTGCGCATTTTTGCATTTACCGCTGGTTCATCGCTCACTGCTCAACAGTCTATGAATAACGTGGTGCGAACATCAATCGAGATGTTGGCTGCAGCACTTGGTGGAATTCAGACAATGCACGTATCTGCTTTTGATGAGGCACTTGGAGTGCCTACTGAGGAAGCGGCGATGCTGGCACTTCGCACGCAGCAAGTTGTGGCTTTTGAGTCCGGGGTATTGAAGAGCGTGGATCCGCTTGCCGGAAGTTATGAAATTGAGCGCTTAACTGATGAGCTTGCTGAAAAAATGTGGGAAATGCTGGAAGAGATTGAAAAGCGCGGGGGAGCGCTAGCCTGCATCAATGATGGTTGGTTCTCAGCAGAACTTTCAGAAAAAGCATATGAATTTGCAATGTCCATTGAGTCTGGTGAAAGAAAACAAGTTGGAGTAAATATTTTTAAAGCAGATACTCCGCCGTATAAACCATTTGAAATTAATCCTGAGAGCGAAAAGGGCCAAGTTAAGGCACTTCAGGCACTTCGAGCAAAGCGAGATAACGCAAAAGTAGATGTGACCCTAGCTGAACTCCATCGCGTTGCCGTGTCGGGTGAAAACATTATGGATGCCTGTATTGAGGCTGTTAAGGCGTATGCCACTGTAGGTGAAATCGTGAATGAACTCCGTAAAGTCTATGGAAAGTGGAAACCCACTCGTACTTTCTAGCTTTTCTGATGAAGTGAAATAGCTTCAACTAGCTCGGCTATCCCAGTCGATTGCTCCATGGCGCCTAATAAAATCATCGGTTGCCATGTTCCGCTTCGATGTGAGAGATGCAACGATTTTTCTAGCTCTTTTGCAGTTTCCTTTGCGCCATCTCTGTCGGACTTATTCACAAGATAAATATGGCCAATTTCAAGAATTCCAGCCTTCGAAGCTTGAATGCCATCTCCCATTCCCGGCGCCATCACAACAACTACAGTTTCGGCGTGCTTCATGATTTCTACCTCGCTCTGTCCAACACCGACAGTCTCAACGATGATGACATCAAAGCCTGCTAGCGCAGCCAGTCGAATCGATAATTGCGTTGACGCGGTTAAGCCACCGAGATGACCTCGTGTAGCAAGGGAGCGAATGAAGACATGCGAATCAAGAAAATGCTCATTAAGGCGGATACGATCGCCTAAAAGTGCTCCTCCGGAGATAGGAGAAGATGGATCTACTGCAATCACGGCAATAGATTTATTTTGCTTCCTTAAATAAGTAATTAAGGCGCTAACGGTTGTAGATTTTCCAACACCTGGAGCGCCAGTGATGCCAACCACGTGACTCTTTGACATCTCTTGCGGGAGAGCACTTTCTAACTCGGTTGGTTGATTTTCCGCAACGCTGATTGCTTGAGCAAGAGCTTTCCGATCGCCAGCTCGAACAGCAGCGAGGAGTTCTAAAAGAGTTATTTTGTCTGCTTTTTCTTCTCCCATAGGGGGAGGATACGTTATTTTGACGGTCGCTACAGGGTTGTAGTAAATCTTTCTAGTTGATAAGTTGGTGTCATGGCGCCAACGAGGGTAGTTATCGCAAAGCCAGGTTTAGATGGCCACGATCGCGGAGCCAAAATTATTGCACGCGTCCTGCGAGATTCAGGTTTTGAAGTTATTTACACCGGCCTTCATCAAACTCCCGAGCAAATAGTTACAACTGCAATTCAGGAGGATGCACAAGCTATTGGGCTCTCTATTCTTTCGGGCGCACATATGAGCTTATTCACCCGAGTTTTGGAACTGTTACGAGAGCAAGGCTCACATAATGTTCTTGTATTTGGTGGAGGAATTATTCCTGAAGAAGATAAAGCGCAATTACTAAAGTTAGGCGTAGGTCAAATTTTTACACCTGGCTCTCCGACGCAAGAAATTGTCGACTGGCTCCAAGGCGCGCTGAAAGTCAATATATAAAATTTATTAACAAAATTAAAAAACTAGCAACATCCCTTAATGGTAGGAGCTAAAAGTGGCATACGGTCCAGATCAGATTCTCGAAGGTTTAGGAAATAGCGATTACGAGCGCTATGTGCGCACTCCAGAACTCTTGGCTCTTCAAAAGTCTCCCGAAGAGTGGCTGCACCGTGATGAGCTTCTTTTCGCCATCACTCATCAAGCAGGTGAGCTTTGGTTAAAGCTTGCTACGTCAGAGGCTTATGAAGTTGCCAATCTTTTAGCAGAAAACAAAATTCGATTAGCACTACGTTTAGTTCCACGAATCCTGCTGTGCATAAGAAATGCCAATGAAGGCATGGATATGTTGGATCAAATGACGCCTTGGGATTACCAACAGGTTCGTCGCGCTCTTGGTCATGGTTCTGGTTTTGATTCACCTGGGTTTAATTCTGTACGAAAAGCGATACCTACACTCGGCAAAGAATTTCATCGCTTACTAACTGAAGCTAACGTCGAATTACTCACCATTTTTCTTGAACATAAGAAATACGATGAGCTTTATGAACTAGCGCAAGCTCTCCTAGAGATAGATCAGGCGATGTTTTTATGGCGCCAGCGTCATTTCAAGATTGTGGAGCGAAGCATCGGGACGAAGGTATCTGGTACTCAAGGGACCCCAGTTGAGGTCTTGAGCAAACTCAATTCATTCAACTTCTTCCCAGAATTGTGGGACATACGCACCACGATCACCAACCATGCAATTGCGGCGGAAGGCGAGAACTAGCCCCCGCGCAGGTGCTTTCGGAATAGATTCCCAGTTTCTGTTGTTAATCTTGGAACAGGCCAGCTAGGCAAGATCTAGAAAGGATCACATGCAAAGTTCAAATCCAGTGCTTAATCGCGGATATGCCGCGATGCCAGACCGTAATGGCCGTAATGGCCAGACTCGTCCCGTCGACATTGTTCAGGATCAATTGGAAGAGACCTACTCAGCACCTGCTGCATCAGGTCTTCAAACAGGACGCATGACGATGGAAGATGTCGTTGCTCGCACAACCATTCTTTTTGTCGTACTTATCGCAACCGGCGGAGTCGCTTGGTCGCTCAACCTCGGTGGAGGCATAGCCCTAGTTGGTTTCCTCGGCGCATTCATCGTAGGAATGATTAATACTTTCAGTAAAACAGTTCGACCTGTCCTGGCAATTGCATACGCGGTTTTGGAAGGTTTAGCTCTCGGAGTAATTAGCCATGTGTATGAAACCATTTATCCAGGCATAGTTTCGCAAGCAATTATTGGAACAGTAGCCGCATTTGCTGGCGTGCTCTTCCTCTATCGCAGTGGCCGAGTAAAAGTAACTCCACAATTTCAACGCGCAGTCATGGGCGCAATGGTTGGATATTTACTTCTTGGATTAATTTCAATGATTTCTGGCGCATTTGGAGTTGGAAAGGGTCACGGCCTATACACGGGCGGAATTGGACTTCTCCTTTGTGTCGGAGGCGTAGCGCTTGCTTCATTCTTCCTCATTGTTGATTTCGATCAAATTCAAAAGATGATTAATGCGGGTGCGCCTCATGAAGAATCATGGCGTGCAGGTTTTGGATTAATGGTCACTGTTGTCTGGCTATATCTTGAAATCATTCGCTT
>CAIMSI010000133.1 GCA_903844115.1 uncultured Actinomycetes bacterium | reverse complement strand
GCGCTGAAGGCGTACACGCAAAATCAAAGACAGTTCAAGTTGCGGTTTCCATGGAAACAAAGAAAGCGCGGCGCATTTACGAAGATGAAAAAGCGTGGCTCAATACATATCTCGAGGAGTCCGATGTCGGTAAGTAGCCGGCAAAAAATCCATCCGGCTTGGATTGCAGCGGCCATTGCATTCTTGACCCTCGCTGCTGCTGCAGGTTTTAGAGCAGCACCATCTGTCTTACTCGTTCCACTCGAAGATGCATTTGGTTGGTCTCGTGCAACGATTTCGCTTGCAATTAGTGTCAATGTTTTGATCTACGGCTTCTTTTCACCCTTTGCCGCAGCGCTCATGGAGCGATTTGGAATCAAAAAAGTGATCATGATTGCCCTGACTGTTGTTGGTAGCGGTGCATTTGGAACTATTTTTATGAATTCTCCGTGGCAGTTGGTTGCACTCTGGGGAGTAGTTGTCGGAACCGGTACAGGATCGATGGCGCTTGTATTCGCCGCGTCCATTGCTAACCGTTGGTTTATTGAAAAGAGAGGCGTCGTGTTAGGCGCGCTCACCGCAGCCGGAGCAACCGGGCAACTTGTGTTTTTACCTGGTCTCTCATGGCTAGCGACGCATCATGGGTGGAAATCTGTATCTGTCACCATCGCATGTGCGGCTTGGGTCATGGTTCCTATAATTGCAATTTTGCTCAAAGAGGGCCCATCGAAGTTAGGTATGACTCCGTATGGAGCGCCAAAAAATTATGTTGAGCCAATCCAAATCAAACGCAATGCTGCCAAAGAGGCAATTAGCGCTTTGCGTGAAGCATCCAAACTTCGCGACTTTTGGTACTTGTCTGGATCTTTCTTTGTTTGCGGACTTTCGACTAGTGGATTAGTTGGAACTCATTTCATCGCCGCAGCTCACGATCACGGGATGGCTGAAGTAACTGCTGCAGGTTTACTAGCGGTCGTTGGAGTTTTCGATGTCATTGGAACAATGGCTTCTGGATGGCTTACTGACAAAGTCGATCCCCGAAAACTTCTTTTCTTTTATTATCTTGTTCGCGGATTATCACTCTTTATTCTTCCGGCAATTCTTTTCCAAACAGTGCACCCTTCAACGTTGGTATTTGTTATTTTTTACGGCCTTGATTGGGTCGCTACGGTTCCACCGACTGTAGTACTTTGCCGAACAATTCTTGGTCCAGAACGTGCAACAGTTGTCTATGGCTGGGTATTTGCATCACATCAAATTGGCGGCTCGATTGCTGCTTTAGGTGCAGCCCTATTGAGAGTGAAATTTGGAAATTACTCTGCCGCCTTCTATATTTCAGGACTTTTCTGCATCATAAGTTCTTACGTAGTGCTTCAAATTGGCAAAGGCAAAGAAATAAAAGTGAAGTAGGCGAATCACGATGGAAGAACAAAGTTTTTATGAGCGCATCGGCGGGCATCAGGTTTTTGAAAACCTTGCCTCTCATTTTTACGCCCTAGTCACTGCAGATCCGATCCTTCGCCCCATGTACCCTGATGAAGATTTAAAGGGCGCTGCTAACAGGTTGATGTTATTCCTTGAGCAATATTGGGGAGGACCAAAGACGTACGGTGAAGAACGAGGACATCCACGGCTTCGAATGCGTCACGCAGGATTTCATATTGATGAGGCCGCGCGTGATGCCTGGCTTCGTTGCATGAAATCTGCAGTCGATGAGATTGATGCAGACCCTGCATTGAAAGCTGAATTGTGGAGTTACATGGAAGGCGCAGCGCAATTCATGGTGAACCAACCGAATTAACGATTTGGCTGGGACTTATTACCAATCTTTAAAATTTCACCATTACGGATATACCAAAGGGTTCCATCTGTTGAGCGAATAGTTGTGATACGTAAACCAACAGTTTCGACAATTCCTTTGACTTCTAGAACATCAATCTCATCTCCAACGCCGTATTGATCTTCGACCAACATAAAAATACCAGCCAAAATATCTCGGACAATTGTTTGTGCGCCTAGTCCAAGGGCAACGCCAATCACTCCAGCCGATGCGATGATCGGACCAAGGTTTAAGCCAAATTCGCTGAGCAACATTGCAGAGGCAATGACCCAAACAGTTCCATTTAGGGTTGAGCGAAGAATTGATCCCAAAGTGCGCGCACGTTCTTTTTGTCTGGCGATGGTTCGCTGAGGACCCGGGACGAAATCAGCCGTTGCGATTCGATCCATGGCGCGAGAGATTGCGCGGCCGCCGAAATTCTGGAAAATAAAGGCCACTGCGAGGATGACCACAATGTGCAGCGGAGCCCCACTAAACCAGTGGTAGGCGTCTTGAATATGCGCATTAACCTTCATAGAAGGGAACTTTACTCAATCTTTACACTTTGTTTTCGGCGAAATACCCGAATTCTGGGGGTCGATAGTGCAGGATGTGCCAATCAGCACGCGCCATGTGCTGGACACAAGGGAGTTCACAAGTGCCTCAAGCATTGGTACTGAATGCGACATACGAGCCGCTAGGCGTCGTCACTGATAGACGCGCGCTCCTGCTTGTCTTAAATCAGCGCGCAATAACTGTAGAAGAATCTGAAACCGTATTGCACTATGCAGGCGGTGAACTCACTCTTCCGGCAGTAATTCGACTCACAAAATTTGTTCGCATTCCCTATCGCCATGCTGTTCCACTTTCTCGTCGCGCAATCTTTGCGCGCGATGGTGGACGATGCGCGTATTGCTCGGCTACTGCTACTTCAATTGATCACGTAATACCTCGTAGCCGCGGGGGAGGCCATAACTGGGAAAATGTCGTTTCTGCTTGCCATAAATGCAATCATCAAAAAGCTGATAGGACTCTCAAGGAGATTGGTTGGCGATTGCGCTCCCTCCCACGCGAACCTGTTGGTGCCGCATGGAGAATTCTTGGAACTGGTCGAACCGATGCGCGCTGGCTCACATATTTGAAACCATACGGCGTAGACGCGCTTGGCAACGCAGCAGCAACTGCCTAAACTTCAACCATGATGCATTCACTTATTTACTTCATCGGACTTCCAATTGTAATTTTTGCAGTAATTTCAGTCATCGTTTTAGTATCCACAACTGATCGCAAGAAGTTCAAGGTAGCGAGTGACCTCACTCGCATCGAGTAATTTATAGAAATTTAGGCATCAACTGCTTGAGCTCGAAGAGCTCGCGCTAAACCATCACGACCTTCAGCTACAAGTCGGCGCAAAGTATCCGGAGCGCTTTTGCCCGCTCCACTCAACCAAGCATCGGTTTTATCCAGAGTTGATTGCTTTGCAATGTAACTTGGGTAGAGACCCTCGACGATTGATTCACCAATTTCAAAAGACTTCTTACCCCACACTGAATTTAGGATGCCAAAGTAATCATCGACAAATTCCTCGAGAAGTTCACGCTGACGATATGAAACAAAGCCGCTAATTTTGGAGCGACGTATCTCCGTTGGAAGATCATCATTAATGATGGAGTTCCAGATCGCTCGCTTGGATGCCCCATCGTATATTTCGGCCAAACATGTTTCGTAACTGAGCTGACCGGTAAAAGTATTGTCCCGGGCTAGCTCGGCTTCGATTTCTGACTTGGCAAAAACTTTCTGCTCAACAAGAAACTTCACAAAAGTCCAGCGCAGATCCACATCTACTTCAAGGCCGATAAGTTTGCCATCTAGAAGTTCGCGAATGCGCATTGCCTGTGTAGGCGTATCGGCAAGCATCGTAAAGATTCTGGCGTATTGAAGTTGAAAATCGCTGCCAGGCTTAGCTGAATCCATCATTGTTCCCATAAATTCTGCAAGTGATGCTCGCTTAGCGGCCCGCTTGTCCGGGTGCACATAGTTTTCAATCGCACCATAAATTTGGTTTCCAAGTGTTGTGACCGTAGTGATGTCATCTTCGCCGGCTAGGCCTGCCATTGCGATATCTAGAAAGTCAGTGGCTGATAGTTCTGCATCGCGAAGCATGTCCCACACCGCGCTCCAACAAACAGTGCGAGTAAGGCCATCTTGAATCTCACCTAGATGGGACTTGAGCGTTGCAATAGAACGGTCTTCGAGTCGAACTTTTGCATATGAAAGGTCCTGATCATTGACCAGTAGCAAATCAGCAACAGGTTCACCAGCAAGTTCAGATACAACTGTTGAACTGCCTTCAAGGTCAAACTTGATGCTCTTGCGCAAAACAACATCATTTCCCTTGATGTCGTAAAGGCCAACTGCAAGGCGATGAATACGCAATTCCTTGGATCCGATTGGCATAAGTGGATGTTCCTGCAAAATTTCAACTGATGTGTATTTGCCATCAGTGACTGAGGACTGAGGACGCAAAGTGTTTACCCCCGCAGTCTGTAACCATGTTGCAACCCAAGGCTTGAGGTCACGTCCACTCTGAGCTTCCAACTCAGTTAATAAATCTTGCAAAGTAGTGTTCTTGAATGCATATTTAGCAAAGTACGTCTGGAGAGCGGCAATGAAATTATCACGCCCAACATATGCTGCGAGCTGGTGCAATACAGATGCTCCCTTCGCATATGAAATTCCATCAAAGTTGGCGTTCACTGCTTCGATATCGACCATGTCGGTGACAATTGGGTGAGTAGAAATCAACTGATCTTGGCGGTATGCCCAGTTCTTTCGTTCACTACTAAAGGCGCTCCATGAGTTCTTAAACTTTGTTGCCTCGAACATCGCAAGATATGAAGACCATTCTGCGAAAGATTCATTGAGCCAGAGGTCATCCCACCAGGACATAGTTACCAAATTACCAAACCACATATGGGCCATCTCGTGAAGGATTGTGTTTGCGCGATTGAGGTACATTCGATCGGTTACTTTGCTACGGAAAACTAAAAGATTTTCTTTAAAGGTTACAGTGCCAACATTCTCCATAGCGCCCCAGTTGAAATCGACCACAGCAATTTGATCATATTTATCAAATGGATAACTCAGTCCAAATACATTCTCAAAATATTTAAAGCCTTGCTTTGTGATTGTAAAAATCTCATCTGCATCAAGGTGCTTGGCTAATGATTTGCGAAGATAAATTCCGAGCGGAACGGTTTTCTTGCCGACATACGTGTCATGAACATGCGCATATGGACCAGCGACAACAGCCGTCACATAAGTGGAAATTCGAGGCGTCTTGGTAAAGGACCAGTGACTTTTCCCTTCAGCTTCGACTTTTGTTGAGACTGGATTGTTTGAAATGACTTCCCAATGTGCAGGTGCAGTAACGTGAAATGTAAATTCTGCCTTCAAACTTGGCTGATCAAAGCATGCGTACATCTTTCGGATGTATGCGGTCTCACCTTGGGAGTACAAATAAACTTCTTGATCTACGGGATCCACAGAACGTTGCAGTCCCTCTCCGGTGTTGGAGTATTGACCTTCCATCACGATGATTAATTCATTCTGATTGGCCAGACCTTCGATATGTAGGGTCTCACCGTCATAACGAGAGGTATCGACTGCTGCGCCATTTAGCGTTGCGGATTTAATGCTTTTGCCTACGGCGTCGACAAATGTCTTGTAGCCAGAGGTGTTGCAGGTGAAAACAATGCGTGAAGTGGAAAGAAAGATTTCACTGCCAACCGTGAGGTCTAGGGAAACGTCATAACTTTCGATTGAAAGGTGTTTTGCGCGTTCAGCGGCTTCAGAACGAGCAATATTTACTCCAGGCACGATGGCTCCCTATATTTTCATTGTTTAGTAGCAAAGGTTTTAGTTTAGGCTATCTGAGATGGAACGCCCGGACAATCGTAGTTACACGTTACGTGGAGCACGTGGCACGCCTGCACAAGATGCCGCTTACGCTTCCCTTTGGGAAACCTACGGAATAAATCCTTCCGGAACGCTCAACCTCAGCGACTATTTCCCTAATTCCAAAAGAATCATTATGGAAATTGGATCTGGCATGGGTGAAGCAACAGCGGGGATAATTCAAAATGACCCGGAAACTGGATTCCTAGCAGTTGAAGTTCACAAGCCTGGCATCGGCGCCCTAATGAGTTTTGCCAATAAAAATGGCTCGAACAACCTTCGGATTATCGAAGAAGATGCACATTTGGTTTTAGAACATTGGATTCCTGATAATTCATTGGATGCAGTTCATCTTTTCTTCCCTGATCCATGGCCAAAAAATAGACACAAGAAACGCAGAATTATCCAAGGGCCATTCCTTGAACTGATTGCACCAAAGATCAAAGCAGGCGGCTACATTCATATTGCTACAGATTGGGTTCAATATGCGGAGTGGATTGCCGAAGTATTGAGACAGTCTCCACTATTTCACGGGGGAGAGATTGAGCGCCCAGAATTTAGGCCGATTTCAAAGTTTGAAGGTCAAGGCCTTCGAAAAGGCCACAAGGTGACTGACTTACGATTCTTTAAGAGTTAAATCTTTCCTTCAGTTTCATATTTTCCGACTAGATTGATTCTACGCACATGTCGCTCATCGCCGGGAAATGGCGTCTTTATGAATAGATCAACTAGTTCAAGCGCGAATTCTTCAGTATGCATACGTCCACCGATTGCAATGACATTTGCATTGTTATGTTCGCGGGCAAGTACTGCGGTGTCATGACTCCACACAAGAGCTGCACGGATTCCCTTCACTTTATTTGCAGCGATTTGCTCGCCGTTGCCCGAACCGCCAAGAACTATGCCAAGTGATCCTGGATCTTTTACAACAGCTTCGGCAGCTGGAATACAGAAAACGGGATAATCATCTAGTGGGTCGAACGAGTGTGGACCATGATCAACAACGTTGTGTCCTTGCCCCTTGAGGTGCTCAACGATTCGATTCTTGAATTCGAGCCCCGCATGATCGCTACCGATATGAATATTCATGGCGCAATCCTCTCAAAACAAGTGGATATAAAAAACAAGACCCGCACGGAGAAATGTGCGGGTCTTGCCTAACTCACTTGAGATTAGTTGTTCGTAGTTGGAGCGGGAGCAGGTGGTGCACCTGCTGGGCCACCAAAGCCACGGCCGTGACCGCGTCCCATTCCTCCTGTTAGACCAACTTCATTGACCTCAGCTGTAACGCGCGCAGTAAGCGCAGCCTTAGCTGTTGTTGCTTGTGCAGCGCTCATTTTGCCGGCGGTCACAGCATCATCAATAGCTTTTGTCTCAGCCGCGATGAGTGCCGTAATAAGAGCAGGAGCTTTTGTTCCAGCAATAGTTGCTAGAGACTTTCCTGCCTGCTTACCAGCTTGAAGTGTTGCTGCATCAATTCCGAGTGTTGAAAGAATGATCGCTTGCTTATTTACAGCAAGAGGTCCTCTTCCAAATCCACCCATTCTGTTCATTCCGTTCATTCCCTGCCCAGCGCCCGCCGCTGGACGAGCAGCAGTCATTGCCGCAGTGATGGCGTCAGACTGTGCTTGCGTAATCGTTCCCTTAGTAACTAATCCTGCGAGTACTGAAGCAATTGGATTTGTAACTCCCATTGCATTCATTCCACCGATTGAAGGACGAGCTGATGTTGCAACGGTTTTAGCTTTAACAACCGCCTTCTTCGTCGCAGCTTCCGCCGCTCCTATTCCAGCAACAGAAACAGTTGCTGCAACTGCAATCATTGCAATTGTCTTCTTCTTCATGTGACTCCCTCGTTAGTTGTACATCCCACCGAATACCCTCATATCCGATGTCTGTAGATAACTCCCTGACTCTCAAAACTTCCACCATTTCACCTGTGAGCGCTCTTAGAATCATGAGTGCTGGTCCACTTATCACCGTAGGTATTAACGAGGACTATCCCTAATACACGCTTTCCGCCGGAAAACATCGAGCCCGAGAAGGTCACATGACAATCCATCGGGGAAGGAAAAATAGGTTCATATATTTAATTCTTCCCTTTATTTTGGTCACGCCATTCGCAGTTTTTCAAAGCGCTAATGCCGCTGACACACAGAAAAAAGTAGTAGTTCAGACATCAGTAATAAAAAAGGCCGGACGAGTTACCGACTCAACGAACACCATTTTGAGTGGAAAAGGTGCACCGGCTGCTTCGCTAGGCCTTGTCGGAGATTTATACATCGACGTTGCTTCAATGAATTTTTATGGTCCAAAGTTAGCTACTAAGTGGCCAACACCTGTAAGCCTTAAAGGGCCTGCGGGACCAATGGGTCCGTCTGGCGTTGACGGAAAAACTGGTTCAACACTTTCTGGAGTTAAAGGTGAAACCGGTGCAACAGGCGCAACTGGCGCAGCAGGAGTTAAAGGTGAAACCGGTGCAACAGGCGCAACTGGCGCAGCAGGAGTTAAAGGTGCGTCGGGAGATTCTGGATCTGGTGGTGGCTCTGGTCCGACGGGTCCTACTGGTCCCGCTGGCGCAGCTGGAGTAGCTGGAGTAGCAGGTCCCGCTGGCGCAGCTGGAGTAGCAGGCGCAGCTGGTTCAAATGGAACTAAAGGTGACACAGGTTTAACCGGATCAACTGGTTCCCAAGGAAATCAAGGTATCCAAGGAAATCAAGGAAACCCAGGTGGAATCGGTTCAAAAGGCGACACCGGAACCAAAGGTGATACAGGCTTAACCGGTGATGTCGGACTCACGGGAAATCAAGGAATAAAAGGCGATCCGGGAACACAAGGGAACGTTGGAAATACAGGCAATCAGGGAGCTGCTGGTATTTCAAATGCTTCATTTGGCTTAATTACTTTTGCTTCCTTAAATGGTGCAGCTGACAGTGAGATCACGTCTGCTTCTTTCGGCAATTTTCTTGCAGGCAAAATCTATGTGATAGATATTCAAATTCGAGGCGTCCTAGCACTGTTAAATGAAAGTTCAATAAGTTTGGTTCGATTCAATATTCCAGGGTTCGCTTCTCCAACCACCTTCTCTTATTTGGTGAGTAGCGGAAATTCATATAGATCGGGGGGAGCGGGAATAGAAAACGATATAAATGTAAAACTTCTGCTGGATGGTTCTTCGATCACCAGTGATTTCAAACTTCAAGCTGTCGTAGGGGTTCATCCGAGCACTACACCAAATACGTTTAATGCGACGGGAGCATTTTTGGCT
>CAIMSI010000132.1 GCA_903844115.1 uncultured Actinomycetes bacterium | reverse complement strand
GGTTTCAGGCTCAACGTTATGCGCAGCGTTGAAGGCGCCGTCGAGTTGAGATTGGTAATCCCGAAGTACTTCTTCTGCTTCTTCAACCGTGATGTCTCCGCGACCGATCAATGCTTCTGTGTAGAGCTTGCGGGTACTGCGCTTTTGTTCAATGAGTTTGTACATCTGTGGTTGGGTGAAACTTGGTTCATCACCCTCATTGTGCCCTCTGCGGCGGTAGCAAACTAAATCAATGACAACGTCTTTATTAAATTTTTGACGGTATTCGAATGCAAGCCTAGCAACGCGAACAACTGATTCCGGGTCATCTCCATTGACGTGGAAAACTGGAGCTTGAATCATCTTGGCTATGTCAGTTGAGTAGCGCGATGATTTATAAAATTCAGGAGACGTTGTAAATCCAACTTGATTGTTGATGACGACGTGAATCGTTCCGCCCACGCGGTAGCCTTTGAGCAAAGAAAGACTGAGAGTTTCAGAGACTATTCCTTGGCCTGCAAATGCCGCATCGCCATGCACCAGGATTGGCATGACTGAGTAAATCTCTTTGACATTGAGGCGATCTTGTTTAGCGCGAACAATTCCTTCAAGAACTGGGTTCACTGCTTCTAAATGCGATGGATTAGCAGCGAGATAAACCTTGGTTTGTGCTCCGGAAGGGGAAGTAAATGTTCCTTGGGTTCCCAGATGATATTTCACGTCACCTGAACCTTGAACTTGGTTATCGTGATAGTGACCTTCAAATTCTTGGAAAATTTGTCCAACGTTCTTTCCAGCAATATTTGCTAGGACATTGAGTCGTCCTCGGTGCGACATTCCAATGCAGACTTCATCAAGTTTCTGATCCGCCGCACTGGCAATAATTGCATCTAGAAGTGGGATAACCGATTCGCCACCTTCAAGTGAGAAACGCTTTTGCCCTACGTACTTTGTTTGGAGGAATGATTCGAATGCTTCTGCGCTGTTGAGCGTGCGCAAAATACGAAGTTGCTCTTCGCGTGGCATCGATGTTGCGCCAGATTCCACATGTTCCTGAATCCAAGATCGCTCTTCTGGACTTTCCATGTACATGTACTCGATACCGATAGTGCGGCAATATGAATCACGAAGACGACCGAGGATTTTGCGAAGTGGCAAGAATGGCTTTCCGCCAAATCCACCAGTTGGGAATTCGCGGTCAAGATCCCACAAAGTTAATCCGTGTGTAATGACATCAAGGTCTGCGTGATATCTCTGCTTGTATGCCAGAGGATCAATATCTGCCATGAGGTGTCCATTAGTGCGGTAGGCGCGAATCAATTCCTGAACGCGAGTTTCCTTCGAAATCTGATCAGCCTTAGAGAATTGCAGATCTTGGGACCAACGAATAGGAACATAGGGCACACGCAGTGCCGCAAAAATCTCGTCATAGAAGTTTTCTTCACCGAGCAAAATTCCGTGGAGTCGACGTAGGAAATCACCAGATGTGGCTCCCTGAATAATTCTGTGATCGTAAGTGCTTGTGATTGTGACGACTTTGCTTATTGCTAGGTTGGCAAGTGTTTCTTCTGATGCACCCTGGAATTCAGCTGGGTAATCCATTGCCCCAACTCCAAGAATCAATCCCTGCCCTTGTACAAGACGGGGAACAGAATGCACCGTTCCAATTGTTCCTGGGTTAGTGAGTGACACTGTAGTTCCGGCGAAATCATCGACAGTTAATTGTCCATTTCGCGCTTTACGAACGGTGTCTTCGTAGGAAGCCCAGAATTGTCCAAAATCTAAATCTTCACAACCCTTAATTGATGGAACGAGAAGTTGGCGTTCGCCATTTGGTTTTGCAAGATCAATTGCGATTCCCAAATTAATATGCTCAGGCTTACCAATTGCTGGCTTACCATCAATTTCTGTAAAGAATGCATTCATCTCAGGCATTTGTCGCATTGCCTTGATGAGTGCATATCCAATGATGTGTGTGAATGAAACTTTGCCGCCTCGTGAGCGTTTCAAATGATTATTAATAACAGTACGGTTATCAATCATTACTTTTGCGGGAACGGCGCGAACAGATGTTGCCGTTGGAACAGAAAGTGATGCTTCCATGCTCGCAACCACGCGAGCGGCTACTCCGCGAAGTGGTTCAACTGATGAAGCAGATGGTGTTTCCAAAGTTGGAATAGGTTTCACGATGGGATCCGCGGGAGTTTGATGCGGCGCTGCAACCACTTGCGCTTGCGGCGCTGCAACCACTTGCGCTTGAGGCGCTGCAACCACTTGCGCTTGAGGCGCTGCAACAACTGGAGCTTGATTAACCGATGCAACTTTGGCGGCAGCTTTAATTTCAGATTTTGGAAGTGGCGGGGTTCCACCTCTCGGCGCAGTAGCAAGTGGCGCAGTAGCAAGTGGCGAAGCACTGTGCGCGCGCGAAGGTGTTACGTAATCAGCAAAAAATTCATGCCACGCACGATCAACTGAATCCGGATCTGTGAGGAAACGCTGGTACATCTCATCGACTAACCACTCATTGGGGCCGAAAGAGCCACCAAAGTGATTTGCAGGAGATTTACCCTCTGCAGTTGGATCGATTGCCGACACTGGCATGTACTCCTTTGCGTTTAAGAGGAAGTCTATGACGAATTGAGCGTAGGTTCACATCTGCTCGTTATGTGAGAAATGTGAGAAGGGTCGCCTCAGGTGCCCCAGCCCAATGAGCAGGTCTGAGTGGTTCTGGGCTATTCGGTATAGCCGAGCAAGGCGCTCAGTGCCGTCAGAGCTGCAAGTAGTGCCAAGGCAAAACCCACCGCAATGAGTTTTCCAGAAATCATGAAGTAGGCCACGCCAAGGGCAATGAGGTTAGCCAATAGGGCAGGAGCCCGGCCGTAAGAATTAGCCGAAGCAAACCCGCGCGAGCAAATGAAGAGCCCAATTGCAGCAATTATTGAGAATGCGATCTCTCCTGCAAGTGCGCCAGGTGCGGTAACACCTTTGATGAGCGCGGATAACGCGAGATAAAGAGCGAGGAGAATCAGAAGAGCAGATTCAAGACGCAATAGAAGTTTTGCACTCTTACGGGCGAACTCGTATAACGGAGGGAAATTTGAGATTGAATCGCCGGAGTGTTGGTTCTCTTCCACGAAGACAGAATAGCGATTAATTTCAGAACACCATGTATTCACTCGAATTTAAAAATGATGGAATATCTGATTCGCTAACGGGGGTTCCCTCGCCGGCTCTCTTTCTTGAAAACGCCGCTCGTGAATTTGCCAGCGCCAGGCGAGATTTGCGCCCACTTTCGATTCTTTCTTTGCGATACCTGCACCTCCCACAATGCCCTCAGCCCCCACAACCCTACTCATCCCACGTAACAGAGGCGGAACGGGAATCCATCCAATTAACCGAATTAACCAATTTAACTGAATTAACCGAATTTGATTTGGTTGCGCTCGCTCGCAGTATTCAAAAAGTTCTTCGCAAAGGTGAATTTTTCACTCGCATATCAGAGAGCGGTTTTTGGATTGCAATCCGCGGAGATACAAAGGCAAGTGAAATTCTCAGTGAACGAATTCGCAGCACTTTCGATCAGGAGAAAAACCAATGGCGCGCATCAACTATTGAATGCACGCCATTAATTACTTTTGATCAATGGATAGAGTCAGCCGACCGCATCCATTTTGATTCAGAGTAGTGAAGATTGCTATTTCTTGCTTGCACACTTTGCAAGTGCTGCAGCAATCTTTGGGCTCTGCTGATCTAGCCCAGCGATTTCGGCGTTAGTTTTAACATTGACGCCATTGTTGTTGAGACAAGTTATGTACGCAGCTCCGGGTTGCATTCCAGGAGCAGCAGGCTTCACCGGCTTCACCGGCTTCACCGGCTTCACCGGATTAGCGGGATTAGCGGGATTAGCGGGATTAGCGGGATTAGCGGGATTAGCGGGATTAACTCCACTTGGTGGACGATTGCCGCCAGTTC
>CAIMSI010000131.1 GCA_903844115.1 uncultured Actinomycetes bacterium | reverse complement strand
TACCTCATTTAACTCGGCAAGGTCATTTGCGCTGAGTGAAATATCTAAAGAAGCAATATTTTCTTCAAGTCGTGAAACTTTGCGAGTCCCGGGAATTGGAACTACATCGTTCCCTTGAGCCATCACCCAGGCTAAAGCTAACTGAGCTGGTGTGGCATTCTTCTTTTTAGCAATTGTTTTTACTGCATCAACAATCTTGAAATTCTGTGCGAAGTTATCACCTTGAAAGCGTGGGTAGGTGCGGCGTCTATCTTCTGGCGCTAAGTCATCGAGTGACTTAATTACTCCGGTAAGAAAGCCTCTACCAAGTGGTGAGTATGGGACAAAACCTATTCCAAGTTCACGTACAGTTTTAAGAATGTCATTTGCTTCTACATCACGTGACCATAGTGACCATTCAGTTTGAACAGCCGTAATTGGGTGAACGGCATTTGCCTTACGAATAGTTACAGGTGACGCTTCAGAGATTCCTAAGTATCGAACTTTTCCTGCCTGAACAAGTTCAGACATAGCTCCCCATGTTTCTTCGATGGGAGTGCTTCGATCTACACGGTGTTGATAATACAAATCTATATAGTCAACCTTCAGCCGGCGCAATGAATCATCACAAGATTTACGAACATAATCTGGCTTTCCACTTATGCCTTTCCATGAGCCATCAGCATCACGCACATTTCCATACTTAGTGGCAAGGATTACTGAATCGCGCTTTGACTTGATCGCATTTCCAACTAGTTCTTCATTTGTGAAAGGACCGTATATGTCGGCGGTATCAATAAAGTTGCCTCCAAGCTCAAGGAAACGGTGAATGGTCGCTATAGATCCCACCTCATCGCCTGGTCCGTAGAACTCAGACATTCCCATGCAGCCAAGTCCGATTGCCGATACTTCTAAGTCGCGTAATTTTCTAGTTTCCATATAGCGAGATTACCCCTCCCGATCATAATAAGCATCAAACTTATGAAGATCGTGATGGAGCCAGTCAAGCAATAGTGGTTATAGGTGCTCCCGCAGGAATGGGTGCTATCACTGCGAAAGGTTCGCAAGTAGGAAGAACGCAGCTCTGATACCTTGTTCTCATGCTGGGTGCGAACAAAGAAACGAATCAACTGCCGCTGATTAAACGTCGTGTTATTGATTTTATGCGCATCAACACATCTGCCTGTCTCTAATTTTCCTTCAATCCCTGCAAAAAATTTCTATTAAGTAAACCTAAGGAGAATTATGAAGATTTATGACAATATCAGCCAGGTCTTTGGAAATACGCCACTTGTGAAGTTCCAACGCTTATTTGGCAGTAGCAAGGCCATTATCGTTGGCAAGCTTGAGTTTTATAATCCAACGGCATCTGTCAAAGATCGGCTCGCTGTTGCAATGGTCGATGATGCCGAAGAGAGTGGCGCACTGAAACCCGGTGGCACAATCGTTGAAGCCACTAGCGGAAATACTGGCATAGCACTTGCATCTGTTGGTGCTGCGCGTGGTTACAAAGTTGTACTCACAATGCCAGATTCAATGTCAAAAGAACGTCGCGTGTTACTCCGCGCACTAGGTGCTACTTTGGTTCTTACTCCAGCCGCAAGTGGCATGAAAGGCGCGATTGAGAAGGCAGAAGAAATTGGTAAAGAACAAGGTGGCGTACTTGTTCGTCAGTTTGAAAACCAAGCAGGCCCTGCAATTCATCGCGCAACTACTGCTGAAGAAATTTGGAATGATACAGATGGTCAAGTTGCTGCAGTTATCATGGGAGTTGGAACCGGTGGAACTATTACTGGTGTCGGCCAAGGATTAAAAGAGAAAAATCCTGCAATCAAAATATTTGCAGTCCAGCCTGCAGCGTCACCAGTCTTGACTGGCGGATCGCCTGCAGGTCACCCACTACAGGGAATTGGAGCAAACTTTGTTCCTGCGGTTTTGGATACAAAGATTTACGATGAAGTTCTCTCTGCGCCAAATGAAGAGTCATTTACATTTGCAAAACGTGCTGGGCAAGAAGAAGGAATTCTTGCTGGTATCTCATCAGGTGCCGCTCTGTGGGGAGCATCTCAAATTGCAGATCGCCCAGAGTTTGCAGGAAAGATTATCGTCGTCGTTATGGCTTCTTTTGGAGAGCGCTATCTTTCAACTCCTCTCTACAAAGAGTTTCTTGACGAACCCGTTTCTGCAAATATTTAAGAATTATTAATAATTATGAGCAGTGTAATTTCACGAATCCGCGAAGATCTTGCTGCCGTCATGCTTCGAGATCCCGCCGCTCGTAATCAACTT
>CAIMSI010000130.1 GCA_903844115.1 uncultured Actinomycetes bacterium | reverse complement strand
TAATTGGTTGTGTCCTCCCGCGCACTATTGAGCACCTTCGTGCGATAGGTAAGAAACCACCGCTGACACCACAAAATCTTGACCGCATGGAAGGCTTCACAGTTCTTGCGAGCGGAGATTTGGATAAAGCAGAAGCTTGGCTTCGAAAGAAACATTTCCGTATTCGTCGTGAGGCTAATTCAATCTCTGCAGAAAAGGGATACTCCAGAGAAACGGGAAATCTCCTCTTCCACCTTTCACTTATATTGATTTTAGTAGCCGTGGGTGTTGGTGCTCTGTTTGGCTCAAAAGGTGAGGCGATTGTTAATGTCGGAGAGCGCTTTGTGAATACTCCAACGTCTTACGACAGTCTGGCTTTTGGAAAGTTTCAATCAGATCAGTCCATGCAATCATTTTCTCTTCGCGTCATAGACTTTTCTGCTAAATATGATTCAGCCACAAATGCGCCGCAGGACTACTCATTGACAGTTGGCGCTGCTCGACCTATTGGGAATTCGGAAGAGAAAACTATTATTAAAGTAAATAGCCCGCTCACATACGGGAATACAAAGATTTATTTACAGGCAAATGGTTATTCACCTGTCGTTACCGTTCGGGATAAATCCGGTTTAATTTCATTTCATGGCCCAGTAACTTTCTTGCCTCAAGATGCGAATCTGACTTCTATTGGCGCTATAAAAGTTCCAGATATGAGCCCTCAAATCGGTTTTGTTGGTTCTTTTATTCCTACCTATGATCGCAGCGCCAAGCGAGGTGCATTCTCTGCATTCCCCGAAGTTCTAGACCCAAGGTTGCTGTTATCCGTTTGGAAAGGAAACCTCGGACTTGATAGTGGAATTCCCCAATCTGTTTACCGGATGGATACTTCCAAGATGGAGAGAATTGCTCTCAAGCAATTGGCACTTGGTGAAACTTTAAACTTCGGTGAGGGGTCCATCACATTCGATGGATGGCGTTCATGGGTAAATCTTCAAATAGTTGATGATCCAGGCAAGCTTTATGCGCTCGTTGGCGCCATACTTGCGATTCTAGGTCTGCTGCTTTCACTCTTTACAAGGCAACGGCGAATTTGGGTCAAGGCGACTAATCAGGTAGAAATAGCTGGTCTTGCAAAGAACAGTGCTCCTGGATTAGAAGAAGAACTCGCACAATTAAAGAAGTGGATGGAAGATGAGCTCTAGACAACTTGCTTACCTCTCAAACTATGCGATTTATTCTGCGATGTTTATTTATACGGTTGCTTTCTTTTCCCACGCAGTAGAAGTTGCGTTCTCTGTGCGGCATACAGAAGAATCCACAAAATTTGATTTTGCAAAGACTGACAAATCCGGGCGCATCGGCACGGCAATGATGATTCTTGGACAGATTTTCTTAACATCCGGTGTGATCCTTCGTGGACTCAGTGCACACAGAGCGCCGTGGGGAAATATGTATGAGTTCTCTATAACAGGGGCAATGGCATTTTCGGGGGCTTATTTATTTGCTCTCATTAAATATAAAATTCGCTGGCTTGGACTACCCGTTTCAATTTCGGTTTTGCTGACACTAGGAACTGCAGTTACGGTTTTATACCGACCAAGCGCGCCTCTTGTGCCTGCCCTGAAATCTACATGGCTAATCATTCACGTTTCATCAGCAATAATTTCAGGCGGCGTTTTCCTATTGGCAAATACAATTGCTGCGACTTATTTAATTCTTGATCGAATTGAATCCCGGGGCGAGCGAAATGTCTGGGCGAAGAAATTACCTTCACTTGAATATTTAGATCAGCTCTCTTATCGCCTTGTTGCATTCGTTTTTCCATTATGGACTTTTGCAGTAATTGCTGGAGCAATCTGGGCAGAATCAGCTTGGGGTCGTTATTGGGGTTGGGATCCAAAAGAGACATGGGCTTTCATTACTTGGATTGCATATGCTGCATATTTGCACGCCCGCGTAACTGTAGGTTGGAGAGGTCGACGAGCAGCATGGTTGTGTCTCTTCGCCGGTTCAACCTTCTTATTTAATTATGTGTACGTAAATATTTGGGGCACAGGCCGCCATACATACTCTGGGCTTTAAGAGTTTTAGAGCTTACGTAAGAAATCTGGATCATCGTCCGGAGGAATGATGCGAGGCTTCTTCCCAAAGCCGCCGCTATTTCCCCCACCCGTAGGCTTTGGTCGGCCAATGATTAGCCACATGAGGCCACCGAAACCACCAAATAGAAGAATAAAAATTAACCAAGCCCACTTCGGCGCTTTCCGTACTTGTTCTTGATCCGTTCGGGCGCAATCAAAAAGTGAATACAGTTGAATGATGATGGAAATAATTAGTACGAATGCATCTAGCTTGATCATGGTCTGAGTTTAGTCCCTTAGATGAGTAGCGCGATGGCAAGTGTTGTGGATAGAAGTAGTTGTAGGCGCCCTGTCTTACCTAAGAGTGGAATCAATTCCACTCCTTGTGCACCCTTGATAATTGAGCGTGAAATCTGCGCGGTAATTGGCAGGAGGAACAAGGTAGCGATTGCCCATGGAGCCACGACTATGGCAACGAGGCTTGCTACATGAGCAAACACAAGAAGTGAGATGTAGAAAACTCTTGCACTGATATCACCCATGCGCACGGCAAGGGTGCGCTTACCTACAAGGGAATCCTTAGGAAGATCTCGCAAATTGTTTATTGCAAGAATCGCACACGAGAGAGCTCCGACGGGAATTGATAAGAGAAATGATTGCCAAGTAACTCTTTGAGTTGCAACGTATGCGGTTCCTACGGTTGCGACTACTCCAAAAAATAGGAAGACTGAAATTTCACCCAACCCGCGATAACCATATGGCTTGGAGCTTCCCGTATAAGTCCACGCAGCAAAAATTGCAACGATTCCAATAAGAATGAGTAAGTAGGAGGTGCGCATTGCTAAAATTGATCCAGCAACGCAAGCCACACCAAATGAAATGAAAGCCGCACTCTTAACAGCTCGAGCCGATGCAAGGCCGCTACCAACTAAGCGAATAGGCCCTACACGAACCTCATCGGTACCTTTAATTCCATCGGAATAGTCATTTGAATAATTGACTGCAATTTGAAGCGAGAGACTTACAACGAGCGCCAAAAGCGCATTGAGGTAACTCACATGCTCGCCGATTCGGTGAGCCAGTGCTGTGCCCACGATTACAGGAGATATTGCTGCGGGAAGGGTGCGCGGGCGTGCCCCAGCTATCCACTTAGAACGAGAATTCATTACCGAATAGTCTCAAATAATTCGCGAAGTTTCTTTCTATCTGGCTTCCCAATAGAAATGAGTGGAATTTCTATGTTAAACCGTAGTTCCTTAGGAACAGCATGCCCACCAAATTCATTTCGAAGAGCATCCTTAATAAGGTTTTCATCCATAGACCCATCAACAGCCAAGACTAATTTCTCACCCCATTCTTTATCTGGAACAGCAAGGGCTGCAAACCGCTGGCGAGGAAATTTTTCATGTAAGAAGTTATCAATAATAGATAAGGAAATCTTTTTTCCTCCGGTATTGATTTGATCATCTAGGCGACCTGTGACAATAACTTTGCCATCTTTTATTTCGCCAGCGTCATTTGTGATAAACCATTTACCATCTATAACTTCATCCCACATTTTTGGGGCATTCAGATATCCTATTGCTTGCATTGGTCCAGCTAGTTCGATTGCTCCTTCAGAATTAATTCGGACTTCGACTCCTTCAAGTGGAGCGTTGTTGTAAATACACCCACCGCTCATTTCGGACATGCCATAAGTTGTTACTGGATTGATTCCTGCTTTTCGAGCGAGGTCTAGAAGTGCATCACTCGATGCAGCTCCACCAACAAGAACTGATTTGGCACTTTGCAGGTGGTGAAGAAGCTTTTCTTCACCATGTAAAGCCCGGTGCAATTGCGTAGGAACTACGGCGGTAAATTGTGCATCTTCATTCATGTCCACTGGATCGGTACCGAGCTCTATAGCGCGTACCAAGATATTAATTCCTGCAATATGCGTGATAGGAAGTAGAAGTGACCAACGTTCACCTTTTTTAGCACCAAGAAAATTATGGGATGCGCGGACACTTGAACGAAGCGCTTCGGCGGAGAGGGCAACATCTTTTGGCTCGCCAGTAGATCCACTTGTTGGAATAACAATTGCGCAGTTGGCAGGGACGAATTCACGTGCGGTTTGGCCAAAGGTCAGAGCCGGGCCATTCCCGTCGAGGGCAGCCTTCAGCGCTTCCATCACCTGTGGGATTTGCCACTCGGGAGTTATGTGAAGCAGTTCGCGCTGGGCTGGCAGTGAAGTTTTATCCATGACCCCCGTAGGCTACCTCTATGAGCAAGCCAATCAAACGCGAATTTGGAAGCCGCACCATACCTGCTTGGGAAAAGGGTGCTGGCGGTGAAAAATTCGGTGACATTACTTATCTAGTGGCGGAAGGCATTGCAAAGATAACTATTAATCGCCCTGAGGTTCGTAATGCATTTCGCCCAGAAACTTTGGCCGAGCTTCGCCTTGCTTTTGATTTAGCACGTGATGATGATCAGGTTGGCGTAATTATTTTAACTGGTGCCGGGGATGAAGCTTTTTGTTCTGGTGGAGATATCAACGTTCGAGGAGATGATGGATACATCGGTTCGGATGCGCTTGGTAAAAAAGGAATTGGCCGTCTCAATGTTCTAGATCTTCAAGTTCAGATTCGTCGCACACCTAAGCCGATTATTGCAATGGTTGCAGGTTGGGCTATTGGCGGTGTGCATGTTCTGCATGTTGTCTGTGATTTAACTATTGCTGCTGACAATGCAAAGTTTGGACAGACAGGACCAATGGTTGGGTCATTTGATGGTGGATATGGTGCTGGCCTACTTGCAGCACATGTCGGTCAAAAGAAGGCTCGTGAAATTTGGTTCCTGGCTCGTCAATACGATGCGCAAGAAGCACTCGATATGGGATTGGTAAACAAAGTAGTTCCAGTGAGCGAACTAGAAGCAGAAACCGTTTCATGGTGCCGCGAAATTCTTCGCCACTCACCAATGGCGCTGCGTTTGTTGAAGGCCGGATTGAACGCGGCTGATGATGGACTGGCTGGAGTTCAACAGCTTGCAGGAGATGCAACACTTCTTTTCTACTTGACAGAAGAAGGACAAGAAGGGCGAAATGCTTTTAAAGAAAAGCGCGAGCCAAATTTCGGAAAGTTCCCGAAGCGTCCTTAATCTTTATGAATTCCTTCCCAGATAAGCAGTTTCAGGATTTCACTGTTATTGCTATTCCGACGAAAACCCCATTTCGTGGAATAACAGTTCGGGAAGCAGCAATTTTCCGTGGGTCTGAAGGCTGGTCGGAGTTCTCACCTTTTCTTGAATATGAGAAGGAAGAATCTTCTACATGGTTGCGTGCAGCACTTGAGGGGGCGAATACACCTTGGCCAAAGTTGTATCGAAACAAAGTTGCTGTAAATGCCACACTTCCGATGGTCCCCGTCGACCGCGTTGCTGGAATTCTTGCTGGTTTTAATGGATGTACTACGGTAAAAATTAAAGTCAACGACTTTGTAAGTGGATCAGAACTCGTCGAGGAGACGCTCAATATTCTTCCAAATGCCAAAATTCGATTAGATGTAAATGGATCTTGGACGCTTGATGAAGCGCTCCTGCATCTACATGATTTCCACTTGCGCTTTGGGAAAGTATTTGAATACATAGAACAACCTTGTACAAGTTTGGCCGATCTGGGAAAACTTAAATCGCAAATTCCAATGAAAATTGCTGTTGATGAATCCATTCGGAAGAATCTTGGAAGTAATTTTTCAAGTCTTCAAGAAGTAGCCGACATAGCCATAGTTAAGTGGGCGCCTACTGGCGGGATGGCATCAGCTCACGCAATTGCGATTCAAGCAGGTCTTCCCATAGTCGTATCGAGCGCGCTTGATACAGGAATCGGAATTTCACATTCACTTGCCCTTGCCGCATCTTTTGAGTCTCTTGACTATGCCTGTGGCCTTGGAACAATCGCACTTCTAGAATCAGATATCGCCACGCCACCACTTATTCCACAAGAAGGAGTGATTGAGGTTAAGCGGGTGGAGCCTGATTTCAAGCTTATAGAAAAATATCGAGTGAGTGATGATCGCGTTCAATGGTGGAAGAATCGCGTTATAGAAATAATTAAGGATTGGGAGGAATGGGACCAGTGAATGCATCACATCTAGCTCGCTCTACCATTCGCCAACTCATTGAACTTGGAGTGAGTAATTTTGTTTTATCACCTGGCTCTCGAAATGCTCCATTATCTTTAGCTCTCAATGAAGCTTCGGAAAAGGGATTAATAGACCTACATGTAAAGATAGATGAACGCGGCGCTGCCTACTTTGCACTAGGTATTGCCAAAGCAACGAATAATTATGTTGCGCTGATTTGCACCAGTGGAACAGCAGTAGCCAATTATCATCCGGCAGCTCTTGAGGCTTATCACTCACAATTGAATCTATTATTTTTAACCGCTGATCGCCCATCGCGATTGCGCAAAACTGGAGCAAATCAAACAACGCTACAAAACGGAATCTTGGTCCCTCTAAAGACAACTGATACTTCCGAGCCAATAGATTGCGCGTCACTTCTGCGGGGCGGACCAGTTCATGTAAATCTTCAATTTGATGAGCCTCTTCTTGAAAAAGATAGCAGCATTGATTGGTTAGACGGAATTACACATACAAAGGTCAAGGAAATTGTGACTACCTCAGGTGAGCTCAATGTTTCACCTCGTTCGATAATCGTCATAGGACATGATCGCGCGGGATTCAGTGAAGAAATGATTAACGAAGTTATTACAAAGTCCGGTCTCCCGGTCATTGCAGAAGATCCGCTTTCCTTTAGCGGTGCGATTGCGCATGCAGCGCTATTTCTATCAGATGCATCTCTGCGTGAATCCTTTAAAGCAGATGAGATTGTTGTTATTGGACGAACAACGTTATCGAGAAGTATTAATTCATATATTGCACAGGCAGCTCGTACTATCGTGATTGACCCCCGAGCGGAAGAAATTGATAGTGCAAGAGAAGCATCGCAAATCCTTTTTCAACTTCCAGCAATCCAGCCAACTTCAATTGATGCGCAGTGGAATGGTTTGTGGGATCAAGCAGGCAAACTTGCGGAAAAAGCATTGGAACTTGGTTGGTCGGAACAATTCGTGGCTCGTGAGATAGCACGGCTAATTCCAGACGGGTCGGCACTTTTTGTTGGTTCATCAAGACCTGTGCGCGATTTAGAAGCACTTGCTCAGCCACGAAAAGGAATACACACATTTGCCAATCGTGGGCTTGCTGGAATTGATGGAAATATTTCCACAGCCTTTGGAATTGCAACTGTATTTGATCGAACATATTCAATCGTGGGAGATTTAACTTTTCTTCATGACCTCTCTGCTCTTACAAATACGTCTTCTGATAATCACACAGTTTTCATAATCGACAACAATGGTGGTGGAATTTTCTCAACGCTGCCACAAGCAGGCTCGGATGGATTTGAAAAGGTTTTTGGTACCCCGCACCACTTGAATCTTGAAGCAATCATTAAGGGATTCGGATATTCGGTCGAAAAGGTAAAAAGTGCGAGTGATCTAAATAGAGCTTTTGGCCACTCTGGATTACATTTTGTGATTGTTGAAGTTCCAACCCGTGAAACGAATGCGATAACTTTGAAAGAGTTACATCAGAGAGTTATTAGCGCCGTTCGCATTGGTAGTAACTTAGCCTGACTTTCGGCAAGTTCCTCCTCTGGATTTGAGCCAGCAACAACACCGCATCCTGCGAACAAACGTATAGTCCGTTTATCACTCGATAATTTTCCACACCTCAGCGCAATCCCAACTTCACCATCACCACGTGCATCTATCCAACCAACCGGACCCGCGTACCTGCCGCGCTTCATTCCTTCAATTTCATTAATCATTTCACGCGCATCATCCGTCGGTGTTCCACAAACTGCGGCTGAGGGATGAAGAGCCTTCATCACGGTGAACATATCTACTGGAGTTGCAGATTCATTGACTACACCCGTTACATCAGTTGCCAGATGCATGACATTAGATAAGTGCAGAACAAATGGTGATTCTGGGACGTTTGTTGATGAACAGAATGGAGCAAGCGCGTCTGCTACAGAACGCACGGCATACTCATGCTCTTCCAGGTCTTTCGAGCTCTTTGCAAGTGTCGCCGCAAGAGTAAGGTCTTTGGCTTCATCGCCAGTTTTGCGAATCGTTCCGGCTAGAACTCGAGAAGTAACAAGTGATTTGCTTAAGCGGACGAGAAGTTCAGGTGTTGCTCCGACAAGGCTTTCAACGAGAAAAACCCAGGTGGATGGGTACTCTGCTTCAAGGCGTTGTATAAGTATTTGAAGGTCTATTGCTTCATTACTAATTGCACTGATATCGCGAGCAAGTACAACTTTTTCTAGTTCACCATTCTTGATTCTCTCGACTGCGCGAGTAACTCGGTTCTTCCATTCTTCTTCTGAGATCGAACCCGCTCCCCAAGAGAGTGTCAGTGATTGTTTATTTTGGATGAGTGATGTGAGCGCAGGTTGTTGCACGCTTCCCACCCAAGTGATCCAGGATTTGTCACCTTTGCGCCCCACAATTACTTCAGGAATTATAAGTTCTGATTCTTCGTTTTCTAGAAATGAAAAGGATGTAAAGAGAATCGGGCCAGTTCCACTTCCATGGACATTATTATGAATTTCAAGTTGAGAGAGTTCATTTCTCCACCATTGCGATGCTTCAGCAAATCGTTTTGGGCCCACGACAGAATGGGATTTGTATTTTCCAAAACCAATGAGGCCATCTCCGCCACGTATCCACGATGTAGAAAGTGGGGATGTGGTTGCTACTTCGCTGAGCCGTGGAAGTTCTCCAAGAATCTCAGTTGTTATTCGCGTGGACACAGCCTTACTTTAGGCGGCTTATGAATCTCCACACAACTGGAAGTGATGTGCTTGCAATGGCGATCTTGAGCACTTCACCAGCGATAAATGGAGTGAAACCATGCGCAAATGTCCAACTCCAGCTTTGTGAAGTTGAGTGCTGAAGCCATAGCAAGCCGAATGTGAATATTGCGATATTGCTCAAAATCATCGTAGGTATAACTGTTGAGAACTTCTGATCAAACTTCTTCTGGGCGAGGAATCCGGAAAGATATGAAGCAATTGCCATACCAATGAGGTATCCGCCGGTCGCTCCGGTTAAATGCGAGATGCCATGCGTGGCTTGGGTAAATACCGGTAGACCGGCAACTCCAGCAGCAATGTATAAAGAGAGAGTGGCAAGGCCGAGATTTGCACCGTATGCAGTTCCAAGTAATAGGACAGCCAAAGTTTGTCCAGTGAATGGAACGGGCGAACCAGGAAGTGGGAAAGAGATTTGGGCCATGAGGGAGATAAAGGCAACGCCAGCAAGGGCAAGAGCGCTATTCACGGCAAATGTGGAGCGTGCGATGAGGGCATATCTTAAGGTTGTTGGTTGCGTAGTGCTCATTGGCAAATCGACCTTTCCTCTTTCTACCGGTTCTGCAGGTTTTACAGGACCTACAGGACCTACAGGATTTGTAAAGAAAGGGTACTCCGAGAAGAATGTACTCGTGGGTAAGAAAGCTGATCTGAATAAAGATCCTCGAGAAGTCGCAGCTATGTTCGATGGCGTGGCAAAACGCTATGACTTTATTAATGACCTATTAAGTCTTAATCGCACAAAAGCTTGGCGCAAAGTTGCCACTTCGATTATTGCCCCTACAAAGGGGATGAGAATCCTAGACATCGCAGCAGGAACGGGATCATCTAGCCGACCACTTGCTGACGGCGGCGCTGATGTTGTCGCACTAGATTTTTCAAAGGGCATGCTTGATGCGGGCCGAAAAAGAAATCCTGACTTAACATTTGTTCAGGGCGATGCCTTGAAGTTGCCATTTGGTAATAATGAATTTGATGTTGCAACAATTTCATTTGGACTTCGTAATACCAGTAACGCCAAGGATGCGCTCGCTGACGCTTTTCGAGTTGTTAGGCCTGGCGGACGAATGGTTGTTGTGGAATTTAGTCATCCTACAAATAAAATTTTGCGCACAATTTATATGAATTATTTAATGAAGGCTCTACCCGTTATTGCCCGCAAAACTTCCTCAAACCCGGATGCATATGTTTATCTCGCCGAATCAATTCAGGCATGGCCCAATCAAAAGGGATTGGCAGCGGTTATGGCATCGGCTGGATGGGAAGGTGTGGGTTGGCAGGATCTGACCTTTGGAATTGTGGCTATTCACGTGGGGCATAAGCCATAAATCGAGCATTTACCCTCACCGATGTGACCTACGCCAAATTCCTTCTAAATTCCTTCTAAGCCTCTTGCCCCGTAGACTGCACACATCATGAATCCATACGTCCCGATTCTTGCCATCGGCGCCATAGGTTTTGGCTTCGCCGCATTCTCAGTTGTCATCACTTCAGTTACTGGTCCAAAGCGTTACAACCGTGCAAAATCAGATGCGTACGAATGTGGGATTGAGCCATCTCCTCAAGCTCCAGGGGGCGGTCGCTTCCCAGTGAAATACTTCCTAACAGCGATGCTTTTTATTGTTTTTGATATTGAAATAGTTTTCCTATATCCATGGGCGGTCACATTCGACAAGCTTGGATTATTCGGCCTTGTCGAAATGGTTATTTTTATTCTGACAGTTTTTGTTGCGTATGCATATGTTTGGCGCCGCGGTGGATTGGAATGGGACTAAATGGGACTAGAAGAAAAATTACCTAGCGGCTTTCTACTAACTACCGTAGAAAAGCTCGCCGGCTATATTCGTAAAACTTCTCTTTGGCCTGCAAGTTTTGGTCTTGCATGTTGCGCAATTGAAATGATGGCAACGACCACAGCTAAATATGATCTTTCACGCTTCGGAATGGAAGTTTTTCGAGGCTCACCTCGCCAAGCCGATCTCATGATTGTTGCAGGGCGACTTTCTAACAAGATGGCCCCAGTACTTCGCCAAATTTATGATCAAATGGCTGGACCAAAATGGGTTCTTTCGATGGGAGCATGCGCTTCAACAGGTGGAATGTTCAACAACTACGCAATTGTTCAAGGCGTTGATCACATTGTGCCGGTTGATATTTATCTTCCAGGTTGTCCTCCACGTCCAGAAATGTTAATGAACGCAATCATCAAACTTCATGAACAAATTTCAGATACAAAACTTGGAGCAAATCGCATTCAAATCATTCGCGAGGTTGAAGCGGCTGCTCTTGCTACTAAACCAACTCATGCAAATAAGGGCTTGCTCGCATGAGCCAAGACGAAGGAATGTTTGGCGTTCAGGGCACTGGCGATACATCAGGTTTTGGTGGATTAGTCCGCACAGGGGCATCGACTGGTTCTGCCGAGCGTCCTTATGGAAGCTATTTTGATGAAGTTGCTGATGATTTAGAGCGCGCTTACCCAGAGTTCAATGATGCAATTGAAAGTGTCGTCATTCAAAATGGCGAACTAACTTTCCATGTAAAGCGTGAGAAACTTGTTGATGTCGCAAAAATTCTGCGCGACAATCCAAAACTCTCATTTGAAATGTGCTTGGGTGTAAGTGGAGTGCATTACCCAGAACAAACTGATCGCGAACTGCACGCCGTATATCCATTACTTTCATTGACTCACAATCGCCGAATTCGCCTAGAAGTTTCTGTCCCAGATGCTGATTCACACATCCCATCTCTTGTTGAAGTATGGGCAGGAAATAATTGGCACGAGCGCGAAACTTTTGACATGTTTGGAATCATTTTCGATGGGCACGCCGGATTAACTCGCATCTTGATGCCAGATGATTGGGCAGGCCATCCACAACGCAAGGATTATCCACTTGGTGGAATTCCAGTTGAATTCCAAGGTGCAACAATTCCAGCACCCAGTGAGCGTAGGAGCTATCAATGACTTTTGATCCGTACGCTTCTTCTCGCGAGACCACTGAAGGTCGCGTTTACTCTGTCACGGGTGGTGACTGGGATGAACTGTCGACCGAGATTGGTGCCACAAAAGAAGAGCGCGTAGTAGTAAATATGGGACCACAACACCCTTCTACACACGGTGTACTTCGCTTGATTCTTGAACTTGAAGGCGAAACAGTCACAGAAGCTCGATGTGCAATTGGATATTTACATACAGGTATTGAAAAGAACACTGAATACCGCACGTGGACCCAAGGTGTTACATATGTAACTCGCATGGATTATTTAGCACCAATTTTCAACGAGACTGCATACTGCATGTCAACAGAAAAACTCCTTGGTATCACAGATCAAATTCCAGAGCGCGCACAAGTAATTCGCGTAATGATGATGGAACTCAACCGCATTTCTTCCCACATGGTGGCCTTTGGTACCGGTGGCCTTGAACTTGGCGCGTTAACACCTATTTTCTTTGCTTTCCGGGACCGCGAAACAGTTCTCGATATTTTTGAAGAAATTTCTGGACTTCGCATGAATATGGCTTACATTCGCCCGGGCGGAGTGGCGCAGGATGTTCCACAAGATTCAGTGGCTCATATTCGTGAAGCATGCAGAAATATGCGTAAAAGCTTTAAGGACAATGAAACTTTGTTGGTTGGTAACTCAATTTGGATGAAGCGCACAAAAGATATTGGATACCTCGATCTTGCTGGTTGCATGACTCTTGGTGTTACCGGCCCAATTCTTCGAGCAGCGGGTATGCCATGGGATCTTCGTAAATCACAACCGTACTCTGGCTATGAGAATTATAAATTTGATGTCATTACAACGGATACCTGTGATGCATATGGTCGATTCCTTGTGCGCCTTGGTGAACTTGAACAATCGCTTCGCATTATCGAACAGTGCTGCGACAGCCTTGATAAGTTAAACGGTGCTCCAGTTATGGTTGCAGATAAAAAGATTGCATGGCCTGCCCAATTAGCTGTCGGAGCTGATGGCATTGGTAATTCACTTCCACATATCCGCGAAATTATGGGCGAATCTATGGAAGCGTTAATTCATCACTTCAAGATTGTCACCGAAGGTTTCCGCGTACCTGCAGGCCAGGCCTATGCAGCCGTTGAATCTCCTCGCGGAGAGACTGGTGTTCACACAGTTTCAGATGGTGGAACGCGTCCATATCGCGTTCACTTCCGTGAACCATCATTTAATAATTTGCAATCAACTGCAGCGATGTGTGAAGGCGGCATGATTGCTGACGTAATTTCCGCTGTTGCTTCTATTGATCCTGTCATGGGAGGTGTAGATCGCTAATGGCTTACTCATCTGAAAATATCGCCACAATGAATTCAATCATCGCTCGTTACCCACGCAAGCGCTCTGCAATTATGCCTTTGCTCCACTTTGTACAAGCAATTGAGGGTTATGTAACTTCGCAAGGAATTGAAGTTATTGCCAAAATGCTTGAACTTGAGACCGCTGAAGTCACTGCCGTATCCACCTTTTATACGCAATATAAGAGTGAGCCGGTAGGAGAGTTCCACGTTGGGGTTTGTATCAATACCTTGTGCGCAGTGATGGGCGGAGATGAAATTTACAAGTCTGTCTCCGAACACCTCGGACTTGGAAACGATGAAGTCACAAAAGATGGAAAAGTTTCACTCGAACGTATCGAATGTAATGCGGCTTGCGATTTTGCTCCAGTCGTAATGGTCAACTGGGAATTTTTTGATAATCAGACACCACAAAGTGCCAAGGATCTTGTTGACGGTATTCGAAGTGGCAATCCACCTGCCCCAACGCGTGGCCCAAAAACTCTTCGTACATGGAAACAGAATTCCGCTGTCCTTGCCGGTATTTCTGATGGTCTTGCCGGTGAAGGCGTATCAGCTGGTGAACCTTCAAAGCTTGGCTTGAAGTTATCGAAAGAGGGCAAGTAACCATGAGCAAACTAAAGCCAGTTCTTTCAGCAAATTGGGATGATGCAGATTCATTCACACTTGAGGGTTATCGTCGTAACGGTGGATATAAAGCATCAAAGACTGCGTTGAATATGGATCCAGATGCGGTCATTCAATTAATAAAAGATTCCGGACTGCGTGGACGTGGTGGCGCAGGATTCCCAACCGGAATGAAATGGGGATTCATCCCACAAAATGATGGCAAGGACCATTACCTCGTTGTGAATGCTGATGAGTCAGAACCAGGAACTTGTAAAGATATGCCTCTTTTGATGGCTAATCCGCACTCGCTCATTGAAGGAATCATCATTGGTTCGTATGCAATTCGCGCAAATTATGCATTTATTTATCTTCGCGGTGAAGTAGTACATGTTTTTCGTCGAGTACAGCAAGCGATAGAAGATGCGTATGCCGCCGGATTGCTTGGCAAGAATGTGAATGGAAAAGGCTTTGATCTAGAACTAGTTCTTCATGCCGGTGCCGGCGCTTACATTTGCGGTGAGGAAACGGCGCTCCTCGATTCACTCGAAGGATTCCGCGGACAACCTCGACTTCGCCCACCATTCCCTGCGATTGCAGGACTTTATGCACGCCCAACTGTTGTTAATAACGTTGAATCCATTGCTTCTGTTCCGGCCATCATTGGTAATGGTGTGGAGTGGTTCCAAGCTATGGGAACTGAAAAGAGTAAGGGATTCACTCTGTACTCACTTTCTGGTCACGTGAAGAATCCTGGACAGTTTGAAGCTCCATTAGGAATCACACTTCGCGAAATTCTTGAAATGGCTGGCGGAATGCGTGAAGGACATACATTGAAATTCTGGACTCCTGGAGGATCCTCAACTCCAATGTTTACCCAAGAACATCTCGATGTCCCACTTGATTACGAGGGCGTCGGAGCAGCAGGATCAATGCTTGGAACAAAAGCACTTCAAATTTTTGATGAGACCACTTGCGTTGTACGCGCCGTACTTCGCTGGACAGAGTTCTATAAGCATGAGTCTTGTGGCAAATGCACACCTTGCCGCGAAGGTACATGGTGGCTGGTCCAAGCGCTGAAAGAACTTGAAGCGGGGCGCGGAACATCTGCTGACCTAGACAAGCTCCTTGATATCGTGGACAACATTGCTGGTCGCTCATTCTGTGCTCTTGCAGATGGCGCAGCTAGTCCAATCGTTTCTTCAATGAAGTATTTCCGTGAGGAATACCAACGTCACCTCGATCTTGGTAGTTGCCCATTTGATCCAATTGCTTCAACTCTATTTTCTGGAGCGCGCGCATGACGACTGATGTAGCAGTTGAGATGATCACCGTCGTCATTGACGGATTTGAAGTAACAGTTCCAAAGGGAACCTTAATTATTCGCGCAGCAGAAAAACTTGGAATTCAAATTCCTCGTTTTTGTGATCACCCGCTTCTTGCACCAGCCGGAGCATGTCGCCAATGTTTGGTCGATGTGGAAATTAATGGTCGCGCTTTTCCAAAACCTCAGGCTTCTTGCACAATTCCAGTAGAACCAAACATGATTGTAAAAACTCAACTCACATCTCCCGTGGCAGAAAAAGCTCAACAGGGAATGATGGAGTTGTTGTTGATCAACCACCCACTCGATTGCCCCGTCTGCGATAAAGGTGGCGAGTGCCCCCTTCAGAATCAAGCAATGAGTACCGGTCGCAGCGAAAGTCGCTTCACCGGAGTAAAGCGAACCTTTGAAAAACCAATAAATATTTCTTCACAAGTTTTGCTCGATCGTGAGCGTTGCGTACTATGTGCGCGCTGTACACGTTTCTCAGAACAAATAGCAGGAGATCCATTCATCACATTGAATGAACGCGGGGCTCTGCAACAAGTTGGCATATATGAGAAGGACCCATTTAATTCTTACTTCTCCGGAAACACTGTTCAAATCTGTCCCGTAGGAGCGCTCACTGGAGCTTCTTATCGATTCCGAGCTCGTCCATTTGATCTTGTCTCCACACCTTCTGCTTGCGAACATTGTGCGTCTGGTTGCGCACTTCGTACTGACGTTCGCCGCGGTAAAACTTTACGTCGCCTTGCTGGTGATGATGCATCAGTGAATGAAGAGTGGAATTGCGATAAAGGCCGATGGGCTTTTAAATATCTTTCAAGTAAAGAACGTGTTACTTCTCCACTTGTGCGTGGGGAAGACGGTGAGCTTCACGAAGCATCGTGGCCAGAAGCAATCACTCGAGTTGCTGCCGGATTAGCTGGTAAGCGTGCCGGAGTTCTTGTCGGTGGCCGCGTAACTGTTGAAGACGCGTATGGATATGCAAAGTTTGCCCGCGTTACTTTGGGAACAAACGATATTGATTTCCGTTCCCGCCCACACACAGATGAAGAAGCAACATTCTTGGCCTCGACAGCAATTGATCTAAAAACAACCTACTTAGATATAGATAAAGCCGATCACGTTGTTTTAGTGAATTTTGAACCTGAAGATGAGTCACCTATTGTTTTCTTGCGTGTGTACAAGCAAGTTCGTAAGCGCGACTTAAACGTCACAACGGTTGCGCCATTTGCCTCACGTGGGAGCCAGAAGCTCAATGCAAATATTGTTTCAACTTTCGATGATGTAAAAAACCTCACGGAGAAATCAGTCGTACTAGTAGGCGAGCGAGCTGCAGAAGTTCCTGGTTTGCTTTCAGCGATTGCAGCGACAAAATCAGCAAAAATTGCGTGGATTCCACGACGTTCAGGAGAGCGCGGAGCACTTGAAGCAGGAGCACTTGGAAATATTCTTCCAGGAGGACGTCCTGTTACTGACGCAGCTGCTCGTATCGATGTACAAAGTGCGTGGGGTGTGGAGTCACTTCCAGCCGAAGCTGGTCGCTCAAGTGCCGAGATTCTTACATCACTGAACACTGCTGGTGGATTGGAAGCTGTTGTTATTGGGGGAGTTGATCCAGTCGACATCTCTGCAGATGCTCTGGGACAACTTCTCAATAGTTTTGTAGTCTCACTTGAAATTTCACACAGCGCAGTGACAGCTATTGCAGATGTAGTGCTTCCGGTCGCTGCGGTTACCGAAAAAGCTGGAACTTTCCTTGACTGGGAGGGACGTGAACGTAGCTTTGATCAAGCTATTGATGGAACACTCACACGAAGTGATGTGCGCATTCTTTCTATGATTGCAGATGAAATGCAGAAACCAATTCTCTTGCCTTCAGTCACGGCTGCTGCAAAAGAACTTCTTTCACTTGGTAAGTGGGATGGAGCAAAGGTTGCTAAACCATCGCTTCCTTCAAGTAAGCAAACACCTGTATCTGGAAACCAAGCCGTACTAACTTCTTGGCGCCAACTCATTGACCTTGGTTCCTTGCAAGCCGGTGAAGAAAATCTTGCTGCAACAGCTCGTCCGGCTGTTGCTGTTATCTCGGCAAAGCGTGCTGAAGGATTAAACGTTTCTAACGGAGATCTTTTGAAGGTATCGAATGAGCGGGGAAGTGTGGTTGTGCCTGCGCAGATTGCAGATATTTCTGATGAAAAAGTTTGGCTGCCACGCAACTCGCAAGGTTCACAAACAATCGTTGCCTTTGGCGCTGCCGAAGGATGTCTTGTATCGGTGGTGAAGGCATGAGTACTGCAGAACTTATTGGAGCAGATCCAGGTTGGATGATCATTCTCAAGGGCGTACTAATTTTTGTTATTTGCGTTGTAGCAACCTTGCTTTCAATTTGGGCTGAGCGTCGCATTGTTGCTCGCATGCAAGTTCGAGTCGGTCCTAACCGAGCAGGCAAGTTTGGGTTACTTCAAAGCCTTGCCGACGGTGTAAAACTTGCGCTTAAGGAAGATTTAATTCCAAAGGCTGCAGACAAGATCGTCTTCGTAATCGCTCCAATTATTTCTGCGACTACATGTTTTATGGCTTTTGCTGTAATTCCAATGACTGGGAAAGTAAGGATCTTGGGTCATACCACTGCAATGCAGCTCACCGATCTTCCGGTTGGTGTTCTGTACGTGCTCGCTATTGCCTCCGTCGGAGTTTATGGAATTGTCCTAGCAGGCTGGTCATCAGGTTCTACTTATCCACTTCTTGGTGGACTTCGTTCTAGTGCTCAGGTTATTTCTTATGAAGTTGCTATGGGCCTCTCGCTTGTCGCCGTATTTATTTATTCAGGATCCATGTCAACTTCCGCAATAGTTGATGCGCAAAACAAATGGTGGTTTGGCGTCGTTTTGTTCCCTTCATTCATTATTTATGTTATTTCGATGGTCGGGGAAACAAACCGCGCGCCATTTGATCTTGCCGAAGCTGAAGGCGAGCTTGTTGGCGGATTCCACACTGAATATTCTTCATTAAAATTTGCTCTCTTCTTCCTTGCTGAATACGTCAATATGGTTTCAGTATCAGCACTTGCAACGACGCTATTTCTTGGTGGATATCACGCACTTCCAGGACTTGGTTTCACAGAAACATGGCTTGGTGGTTGGTTCACTTTGGTTTGGTTCTTTGCAAAAGTAATCCTCTTTTTCTTCCTCTTTGTTTGGTTGCGCGGCACACTTCCACGACTTCGTTATGACCAATTCATGCAATTTGGATGGAAAGTTCTGATCCCAGTGAGCTTGCTTTGGATTATGGTGGTCTCAACCCTTCGCGTGATGGCACAACAAGGCGCTTCGAGAACAGTGATCATTGCATTCACTTTCGGAATATTGCTTTTAATATTTGCCGCCGCATCACTCTTTGAGCGCTCGAAGGAACGAATCAAAAAAGAGAGCGCGCAATCACTGAAGGCATTTCCAACCCCTAGTTTCCCAGTTCCTTCTTTAACCGCATCGCTAACGAATGGCACGGAGGAGATCCATGACTGACGATTTCAGTATTGAGAAAGCGATACAGCAGAGCACCCAAATTCCTGAGCAATCACCTGCACCTTTCCTCACTCAGCTCAAAGGTTTCTGGCTAACTTTCGCAACAATGTTTAAGAAAGTCGAAACAATCCAATACCCAGAAGAGCGTCAACCAACGGCAGAACGTTTCCATGGACGCCATCAGCTCAACCGCTATGAAGATGGCTTAGAGAAATGTATTGGTTGCGAGCTTTGTGCATGGGCATGTCCAGCGGATGCAATTTTGGTAGAGGGTGCAGATAACACAGCCGATGCTCAATTTTCACCTGGTGAGCGTTATGGCAAGGTATATCAAATCAATTATTTACGTTGTATTTTCTGTGGGCTCTGCATCGAAGCATGCCCAACTCGCGCTCTCACCATGACAAGTGAATATGAGCTCGCTGAAAATAATCGCGGGAAATTAATCTTTGAAAAAGAAGATTTGTTAGCTCCACTTCGTTCAGGAATGTTGCAACCTCCTCATCCGATGTATCCAGGAACTACTGATACTTCTTATTACAAGGGAGAAGTAACAGGATCTCACCCATCCCAGGAAGTGAAAACTCCGGATGCATAATCTTTTTGCCTTTTCGACTCAGTTGCACGTAGGCAGCACCGCAACCCCAGAAGCCGTGCAATTTTGGATTTTGGCACCACTCGCAGTTGCAGCGGCTCTTGGAATGTTGCTTGTAAAAAAGGCAGTGCACTCCGCCCTACTTCTTGCTTGGGTCATGATTACTCTTGCTATTTTTTATATTGCCCAAGGCGCTCTCTTTTTAGGAATTGTTCAAGTCGTCGTTTACACCGGTGCGGTAATGATGCTCTTCCTATTTATTTTGATGCTTGTCGGAGTAGATTCATCCGATTCACTTATTGAAAATATTAAAGGCCAGCGCGCCACCGCTATAACCGCCGCCGTTGGAATTGGTGGCTTATTGATTTCATTAATCGGTCGAGCCACATTGAATCATCCGGCTACCGGCGTGGAATCCATTAATGCAAACGGCAATGTTCAAGGTTTAGCAAAAGAGCTTTTCACTAAGTATGTCTGGGCATTTGAAGTTGTATCAGCCCTCTTAATTACCGCCGCACTTGGTGCGATGGTTTTGGCACATAGCCAAAAAATAAAGTCGCGCACTTCTCAACGCGATCTTTCTATTTCGCGATTCCGTGGAGAATCACTCGCAACTGCAGCTGGATTGCCAGGTTCAGGAATTTTCGCCCTGCATAATGCTGTCGACGCTCCAGCACTCGGTCCTGATGGACTTCCGGTACAAGCTTCGGTTTCCAAAGTCCTTGAAGCGCGCGGAGACATGATTGCTTCTGCGCCATTTGAGCGCACTGATATTCAGGAAGAGGAGAAGTAAATGGATATTTCAAATTACCTCTACCTTTCGGCAATTCTTTTTACCATTGGTGCTGTCGGCGTAGTACTTCGTCGAAATGCAATTGTCGTCTTCATGTGTGTCGAGCTTATGCTCAATGCCGCGAACCTAGCTTTCGTAACTTTCTCACGCGTTAATGGTGACTTGGTCGGTCAAGTGGCTTCCTTCTTCACCATGGTTGTTGCCGCGTGTGAAGTAGTAGTTGGTTTAGCAATTATCGTGACCATGTATCGCTCACGTCGTTCGGCGTCAATTGATGACGCAAGTTTGTTGAAGCGATAGTCATGACCACATCATCGAATCTCGTTTATCTCATCGCCCTACCTTTGGTAAGTTCGGCAATACTTCTTCTTTTAGGGCGTATTGCTGATAAGTGGGGACACCTCCTAGCCACGCTTGTTTCAGCTTCTACCTTTGTGATTGCTGCCATCGAATTCTTTGCAATGCGTCAACGCACTGGGGATGCTCGAGCGGTTACTCAGGATTTGTTTACCTGGATATCGGTCGGATCATTTAATGTCCATGCTTCACTTCTCTTAGATCAGCTCTCAATTTGTTTTGTATTATTGATTTCGGGCGTAGGTACGCTCATTCATATCTACTCAATCGCATATATGTCCCACGATCACGATCGTCGCCGATTCTTTGCGTATCTCAATCTCTTCGTTGCAGCAATGCTTCTATTGGTACTGGGAGATTCCTATCTCAACCTTTATGTTGGATGGGAAGGTGTTGGTCTTGCCTCCTATCTATTGATTGGTTTCTGGAACCAGAAGCCTGCATATGCGGTGGCTGCCAAAAAGGCATTTGTAGCCAACCGCGTTGGTGACATCGGACTCTCATTGGCAATCATGATTGCCTTCGCTCAATTTGGAACTGTTTCATTCACTGGCGTTGCCGCAGGCGTACCTCACGCCTCTACCGCAGCTTTAACTGGGCTTGGAGCGATGTTGTTATTGGCTGCTGCTGGTAAATCCGCACAGTTCCCATTGCAATCATGGCTTGGCGATGCAATGGCCGGCCCAACTCCAGTCTCGGCGCTCATTCACGCAGCGACGATGGTGACCGCGGGTGTGTACCTGATTACCCGTTCTCATTTTGTTTTTGATGCATCACCTACCGCGCAGACTATGGTGCTTATTGTTGGTGGAGTCACGCTTTTGTTTGGCGCACTTGTCGGTACGGCAAAAGATGATATTAAGAAGGCGCTCGCAGCGTCGACCATGTCACAGATTGGCTACATGATTCTTGCAACTGGACTTGGCCCAGTTGGTTATGCATTTGCGATTATGCATTTGCTTACACACGGCTTCTTCAAAGCAGGCATGTTCCTTGGTGCTGGTTCGGTCATGCATGGCATGAATGATGAAGTAAATATGCGCCGATACGGAGCGATCGGAAAAGTTATGCCGATCACCGCCGTGACATTTGGTTTGGGTTACCTTGCAATTATTGGAGTTCCTCCATTCGCGGGCTTCTACTCAAAAGATAAAATTATTGAAACGGCATTTAACGCTGGTGGAACAAAAGGAATTCTTGTTGGTGGCGCAGCACTACTGGGCGCTGCAATCACTGCTTTCTACATGACTCGAGTCATCGTTCTTACTTTCACGGGCACAAAGCGTTGGGATGATGAAGCTCATCCACATGAATCTCCATCATTGATGTGGATTCCAATGGTAATTCTTGCTATTGGATCTGTTGCATCAGGTTTTCTCTTCAATTCTGGACGAGCTCTTGTTAATTGGTTGGCGCCAGTAGTGAATGCCGCTGGAGTTCATAGCGAAAAAGAATTCTTGCCAGCGACAACTATTTCACTTATGGCTTTGGGAGTTGTAGCGGTCGGTGTCGCAATTGCAATAACTAAGTACCGCACTGTTCCAGTCGAGGCACCAGCGGGCAATATCCTCACAAAGATAGTTCGCCGCGATCTCCTACAAGATGATTTCAACGACCGCGTTCTTGTTCGCCCTGGTCAAGCACTCACACGATTCTTTGTTGGAATGGATAATTCCTTTATTGATGGAATTGTTCGCGGGGTAGGAGGAGTTATCGCTCTGACTTCTACAAATCTTCGTAGAATTCAAAATGGTTACGTCCGTAGTTACGCGCTCATTATGGTGGTTGGCGTCTTGGCCCTCCTCACAACAATTTGGATGGTGACCCTATGAGTCAGTTGAGTATCGTGACAGTTCTTGAACTTGTGCCGCTAGCCGGTGTAATTGGCCTCTTCCTTCTTCCAAAAGGTTCAACAAAACTCATTAAACAGTTTGCAATAGGTGTTTCAGTTGTCGACCTTGCAATCTCAATCTTGATGGCACTTCGATTCAATCGTGGTGTTGCTGCAATGCAATTTGTGGAATCTCGTAATTGGATTTCTAGCTTCGGAATTAAATATGCAGTTGGAATTGATGGAATTGCGCTAGTTCTTATTTTGATGACGACAGTTTTAGTACCTATTGTTTTACTCGCAGGTTGGAAAGAATCAGAAAATGGACGCTGGTCGCCTCGCGTCTACTACGCCTTGATTTTGGTACTTGAAGCCATGATGGTTGGAGTATTTGCCGCAACAGATGTTTTCCTCTTCTATGTAATCTTTGAAGCGATGCTTATCCCGGTCTACTTCCTCATCGGTGGTTACGGCCGCGGTGAACGCGCGCAAGCAGCAATGAAGTTCCTGCTTTATAGCTTGGCTGGTGGGCTCCTCATGCTTGCAGCAGTTATTGGTACTTATGTAATTGCAACAAACCAAATCGGCTCTACTTTTGATGTGACTGCACTTTCTGGACTTCATATTGATTCAGCGACAGAGAACATGCTTTTCCTCGGCTTCTTTATTGCCTTTGCAATCAAAGCTCCATTGTGGCCACTTCACACATGGCTTCCAACTGCTGCGAAGTCTGCAACACCTGCGACATCAGTGTTGCTTCTTGGAGTTCTAGATAAGGTCGGAACTTACGGAATGATTCGATTCTGCATCACTTTATTCCCACATGCTGCACATACATTTACGCCAGCTATTATCGTGCTATCGCTTATTTCGATTTTGTATGGCGCTTTCCTAGCTATCGGTCAAAAAGATATTAATGGGTTGATTGCATTCACTTCGATCAGCCACTTTGGGTTCATCACTTTGGGAATCTTCGCTATGACATCTCAAGGTCTAACAGGCGCCTCTTTGTATATGGTTAACCACGGTTTTTCTACTGCTGCACTTTTCTTGGTGGCAGGGTGGATGGCCTCGCGTCGAGGCTCCACAAAAATCGAAGATTTCGGTGGATTACAACGCGTTACTCCCGTTATGGCATGGACCTTTTTTATCGCAGGAATGTCAGCGTTGGCGCTACCTGGTCTTTCAAGTTTTGTAAGTGAATTTCTTGTGCTTGTGGGGACCTTTACTCGTTACCCAATCGCAGCAATTATTGGAACAACTGGAATAGTCCTTGCAGCTCTCTACGTTTTGATAACAGTTCAGCGTTCACTACATGGACCAACGACGCCTGGTAATGAATCTCTTACTGATCTGAATCTACGTGAAAAAATTGCAATTGCTCCGGTTATAGCGATACTCGTGATTTTTGGATTCTTCCCAAAGCCAATTACTGATGTACTTAATCCTGCTTCTCATGAAGTCATGACACATGCTGGCTCTGTAGATCCACTACCGAAGGCAGGTAAGTAATGCTTATCGCTCCTCAACTTTCCTATTCGCTACTTGCTCCTATTCTTATTGTGCTTGGTGGCGCCCTTCTTGGGGTGCTCGTCGAGGCAGTGATGAAAAAAGGATCCCGAGCGGCGATTCAAACTGCAATTGCTCTTGGAACACTCGTTCTTTCATTTGCATTCTTGTGGAAGATTCACGGTCAATCCTCTAAGACTGCGGCTGTTAATTCGGTATCGATTGATGGAGTAGGAATCTTTCTCCAAGGAACGATTCTGATTCTTTCCTTCATAGCCGTCCTCTTTATTGCAGACACAGATAATTTTGCCGCTCAAGCATCAGCGGTTCCGGGTTCAGAGGATGAACGCGCTTCAGTTCTTGCTGGAAAACAACAGACTGAAATCTTCCCTCTTACTCTCTTTGCTGTTAGTGGAATGCTTCTTTTCCCAATCGCCAGTGATCTCATTACTCTTTTTGTCGCTCTAGAAGTTCTTTCCCTTCCGCTTTATTTGATGGCTGGCCTTTCCCGCCGTCGGCGTTTGCTCTCACAAGAAGCAGCGCTTAAGTACTTCCTTCTCGGAGCATTTTCTTCGGCATTTTTTCTTTTTGGAGCAGCCTTTCTTTACGGATATTCAGGATCAATGAGTTTGGATGGAATCGCTTCTGCAATTTCGGCAAACTCCTCCAATGATGTATTCCTACTTATAGGTATTGCATTTCTTTCCGTTGGCCTTCTCTTCAAGATTGGCGCTGTTCCATTCCACTCCTGGACGCCAGATGTATATCAAGGGGCCCCAACTCCCATCACAGGATTTATGGCTGCATGTACGAAAATTGCAGCGATGGGTGCGACTCTTCGCATATTTTATGTTGCATTCGGACAGGCAGAATGGCAGTGGAAGCCAATCATTTTGGTGATTGCAATTCTTACAATGGTTGTGGGAGGCATAGCGGCTATAGCACAGCGCGATGTAAAACGAATGCTCGCTTTCTCTTCCATTGCGCATGCTGGTTTTCTACTCGCAGCTGTTTTAGCTCTCAACACCGATGGCCTTAAAGGTGCACTGTTTTATCTTGCAACCTACGGGTTCACAACACTTGGCGCATTTGGCATTATTACGTTAGTACGTGATTCAAGTGGCGAAGTAACAGATCTCAATCGCTGGGTAGGGTTGGGCAAAAAGTCTCCACTTGCGGCCTCAATATTCACCCTATTTTTACTTAGCTTTGCCGGAATTCCACTTACAAGTGGGTTTATTGCAAAGTTCTCACTCTTCACGGGTGCATATGAATCTGGAAATACCGTTGTTGTCGTTGTGGGTGTTCTTACTTCTGCCATCACTGCATTCTTCTACTTGCGCGTCGTAGTCATGCTCTTCTTCACAGACCCTAAGAATGATTCAGTGAGCGTTGTGATACCTTCATTTATGACTCGCGCGGCAATTGCCGTCTGTGCGCTCGTAACAATCGTGCTTGGTGTTGCTCCTTCACTTCTGCTTGATACTGCACAAACCTTTGCCACCTTCATTCGATAGGTGCATCAGATGTCATTGGGTATACCTGGGTTAGATGCAACACTTGAGAAAACACTTATTGCCGATATGGCGAAAGTTGAGGAGTTGCTTCGTTCCCACATCGTAGGAAAATATCCACTCGTTATCGAAACCTCACGACATCTAGTTGAGGCTGGCGGCAAGCGGTTGCGGCCACTATTGACTCTTCTCGCCGCCCAGTTTGGTAAACCTGGAAACGACCAAATCATTGCGGCAGCTGTCGTCTGCGAACTTACGCATCTTGCAACCCTGTATCACGATGACGTTATGGATGAAGCACCACTTCGCCGCGGGGTTGAAAGTGCTAACAGCCGTTGGAATAACACCGTAGCGATTCTTACTGGCGATTACCTTTTTGCAAAAACATCGGCGCTATTGGCTGACCTTGGTCCAGAGGCTGTTCGAATTCATGCGCATACCTTTGAACGACTTGTAATAGGGCAGATTATGGAAACCCAAGGAACATCGAAAGGCGTTTCACTGCTTGAGCACTATACGCAAGTTATTGCTGACAAAACTGGATCTTTGATTGCAACAAGTGCTCGTTATGGCGCCATATTTGCCGGTGCTTCAGAGCGAGATATAAATATTTTGACGGAGTACGGTGAGAAAATTGGCATACTTTTCCAGCTCGCCGATGACATCATTGATATTGCGAGTGAGACTGCCGAGTCAGGTAAAACACCAGGAACAGATCTGCGTGAGGGTGTTCCAACAATGGTGACAGTTCACATTCTCGCCTCCAATGATCCCTCCGATGCTCAATTAAAAGCTTTGCTATCAGCGCCAATTCATGATGAAGCGCTAGTTGCATCTACGTTAAAAACGCTGCGGACTCATAAGGCGATGGAAATATCTCGAGAATTGCTTACGCAATATGCCAATGAGGCGAAGAAATTGGTAGCAGATCTTGCTGATGGAGCTGCAAAAAATGCTTTAGTCAGTTTGTGTGACGCGATTATTACTCGTACTTCCTGATTTCACCAGGTCGGTACCAAGAGCAATCAATGCAATCCAGATAATAAGAAATCCTATCCATCTTCCCAACGGCATTGCTTCGTGACGAACAACCACTCCAATAAGAAATTGGACAGTCGGTGTTATGTATTGGAGCAATCCAATTATCGTAAATGGTAGGCGGTTTGTGGAGCCATTAAACATCAAGAGAGGTATTGCAGTTACTGCTCCTGCCAAAATCAGAAGAAATGTCAGCCCGCCGTTGCGAGCGAACTGCCCCGTACCTTGCGTTCCCATCCAGACCAGGTATCCGGCATAAGGGATAAAGGAAATGATGGTCTCAATTGTTAGGCCCTCAAGTGCGCCTAGACCTAATTGTTTCTTCACAAGTCCGTAGCTTCCCCATGATGTTGCTAAGGCCAGTGCAATCCAAGGCGGGCGACCGTAATCAACAGTCAAGATTATGACACCGATTGCAGCACATCCAACTGCAAACCATTGCAGTTTGCGCATCTTCTCTTTGAGCAAGAGAACTCCGAATGCAATGATGATAAGTGGGTTTATGTAATAACCAAGTGCGCACTCCACGACATGTCCGTGATTTACACCCCAGATATACGTCAACCAGTTCACTGAGACAAGCATTGTAGAAAGTGTCAGACGCTTCATGACATATGGATTTTTGAGAAGGGCAAGAGTTGGTCTTAACTGCTTCGTGTACGCAAGTAAAGCCAGGCAAAACACAAGTGACCAGACAGCTCTGTGTGCAACAATTTCGATTGAATTTGCGGGTTCAAGAAGCGGCCAATAAAGAGGAAAGAGACCCCAGGTTAAATAGGAAGCAAAACCTAGAGTTAATCCAACTTTGTAATTACGTTGATGTGTAATTTTATGCCCTATCTAAAATTAACGAATTGAACTGCAAAATCCCATGGATTCTCTTTAACTTTAGCCATTGCTTCTTGAAGATCATCACGGCTCTTGCTTATAACGCGAAGTTCATCTCCCTGAATCTGAGTCTTAAGGGACTTAGGACCTTCATCTTTGAGAAACTTTGCGATCTTTTTAGCATTTTCAGTCGATAGACCTTCTTTAAACTCGCAAGCGATTTTGTAAATTTTGCCACTGAGTTGAGGCTCTTTTGCATCTAAGTGTTTGAGTGAAACTCCACGCTTGATGAGCTTCTCCTTGAAAACTTCAAGTGCTGCCTTTGCGCGTTCTTCACCATCGGCTTCAATATTGACCTTCTCACCGGTCTTCTCAATCTTTGTTCCAGTGTTCTTAAAATCAAATCGTGTAGCAATTTCACGATCCGTCTGGTTGAAGGCGTTATCAACCTCCATGTGGTCAATCTTTGAAACAATATCGAAACTGGAATCAGCCATTTCGACCCTCCTGCTTTCTAATTTCCTGATGTGATAAAAGTATGTGTCCGAGGAAGCCTATAACTAAAGCAAAGATTATGCCTACGTTGGCGTAAGCCCATGAACCGGTCTTACCTCCAATAAGCCCCATGAAGTACCCCTGCCAAGAGAGCCAGGAAGCAAAGGAATTTGTCACAAAGCCCCAACCAACAATTGAGCCCACAATTAGCAAAATAGTTGCGCGCATATTCCATGAACCATAACGGCCATTGGAATCAAATAACTCCTCTTCCGCGTAATCCTTTTTACGCATGATGACATCAGCAACAAAGATTGCACTCCATACGGCAATTGGGACCCCAAGAGTGATGAGAAAACCTTGGAATGGCCCAAAGAAGTCCTTCTTAATCCAAACAATATAAATAGTGCCCATCGTCATAATTAATCCGTCAATAGAAGCCGCGATATGGCGTTTAACGGGCAATCCAATAGCTACAAGGGCGATGCCCGATGAATACAAATCCAATATTGATCCACCAATAAGGCCTAGAACTGCAACCAGGGCAAAGGGAATTAAATACCAAGTAGGAAGTAAGGTTGTGAGTGCTCCGATCGGGTCTGACGCAATTTTCGAATTAAGGTCAGCGCTGCTGCCAGCAAGTGCGCTGCCGTAGATAACAAGAAGTACCGGAACGATAGAGGCGCCAAAAACAGTCCACCCAACGACAGCTTTACTAGAAGTGGTGCGAGGAAGATAACGCGAATAATCCGCAGCAGAGTTAACCCAACCCAAACCGATTCCAGTGACTCCAAAAATAATTGCTCCGATAAGTGCCTGAGCATTTCCATGATGCAAGTGAGAGACTAATTTCCAATTGATGGAATGCGCAGTAAGAGCGATATACCCAAACGTTAGTAAAATTGTTGCAAGTGTGAGCCAACGTTGAAGCTTCATGATTGTCTTAAATCCCAAGACTCCACCAAAAATAGTGAGGCCAGCGGCGATTGCAAATCCAATGATTGCTGAAAGATTATGGTTTAGATGCCCGATTCGAATAAACACAGTTTGAAATGCAAGAGTAGCCAGAGAAACCAAAACTGTTTCCCATCCCACGAAAATCAAATAAGAAAGCAATCCAGGGAGGATATTTCCTTTTACGCCAAATGCTGCGCGTGAAAGAGTCAACGTTGGAGCGTTGGCTCGCTTGCCTGCTAGTGAACTAACCCCGACAAGAACGAATGACCCAACGGTGCCGAAAGCTGCGGCAAATGTCGCCTGCCAGAAAGAGATTCCAAAGCCCAAGAAAAATGAACCATAGGAGAGTGCGAGAAAGGAAACATTTCCTGCTGCCCATGGCCAAAAGAGTGATCGTGCTGAGCCGTGACGCTCGTGGCTTTCAATGAAGTTTGCGCCATTTAATTCGATGGTAGATGTCCGAGAAGTCCGAGAAGTCATCCTCACATTCTAGTGGAATCACTGGCTCGTGCTTGATGAGGTGAGAAACTGCGACTAGATTAGACAAGTGCAAACGAAAAGTCCGGAACTTGTTCATGATGAAACTTCTCTCAAAAAGTTCCTATTAAAGCTTTCGCCTGTCGATCAGGTTGGTGTGGATGCACGAGCGGCAATGTTGGGCACTCGCTCTATCAAGACTTCTAGTAAAAATTTAGCCATTGATCTTGCAATCAAAATGGTAGACCTCACAACACTTGAAGGCGCTGATACCCCTGGAAAAGTGAGAGCGCTTTGTAACAAAGCAGTACGTCCAGACCCTTCTGATCCCACAGTTCCCCATGTTGGGGCCGTCTGTGTTTATAACGATATGGTTTCGATTGCTCGAACACATCTTGATTCTATTGGAGGAAAAGATGTTCCAGTAGCGGCGGTTTCGACGGCATTTCCATCTGGTCGCGCTAGCCAAGCGGTAAAAATCCAGGATACGCAAGATGCGTTAGATGCTGGAGCTGGCGAAATTGATATGGTCATTGATCGAGGCGCCTTTCTTGCTGGTAAGTATGGAAAAATTTATGACGATATTGTTCTGATTAAATCTTTGTGTGGTGAAAAGGCCCATTTAAAAGTTATTTTCGAAACCGGTGAACTAGTCACTTACGATAATGTGCGGAAAGCTTCATATATCGCAATGTTAGCTGGCGCGGACTTTATAAAGACAAGTACAGGGAAAGTTGTTCCAGCAGCAACGCCCTCTGTGGTTCTGGTCATGCTAGAAGCTGTTCGCGATTTCCACGCGCTCACAGGGCGCAAAATTGGCGTAAAGCCAGCCGGTGGAATTCGTACGACAAAAGATGCAATAAAACAGCTTGTTCTTGTTAAAGAAACTGCTGGAGAAGATTGGCTTGATCCTTCGTTATTTAGAATTGGAGCAAGTGCGCTTCTCAACGATCTCATAATGCAAAGAATGAAAATGCGCGATGGTAGGTATTCAAGTATGAACAATGTGACACTGGACTAGAAGGTAGCTGAGACCAAAAATGACTAAATTCGAATATTCACCAGCCCCAGAGTCAACTTCCATTGTTGATATAAAAAGTGAGTACGGGCTCTTCATCAATGGAAAGTTCCAGCCTGCCAAAGGAAACAAGAGCTTTGAAACCATCAATCCTGCTACTGGAAAGCCATTGGCCCGCATTGCCTTTGCGTCAAATACGGATGTAGATAAGGCAGTAAATTCTGCAACAGATGCTTATAAAAAAATCTGGTCAAAGATGCCAGCTTCTGAACGTGGGAAGTATCTTTATCGCATTGCCAGAATTCTCCAAGAACGTTCTCGAGAATTTGCCGTTCTTGAGACAATGGATAACGGAAAGCCAATTCGTGAAACTCGTGATGTTGATATTCCACTTGCAGCTGGGCACTTTTTCTACCACGCAGGTTGGGCTGATAAGTTAGATTTTGCTGGACTTGGAAGTTCTCCAAAACCTCATGGAGTGGTAGGCCAAATAATTCCTTGGAATTTCCCACTCTTAATGCTTTCATGGAAAGTTGCGCCAGCGCTGGCTACGGGAAATACCGTTGTATTAAAACCCGCTGAGACCACGTCACTGACTGCGCTTTTATTTGCAGAAGTTTGTCAGCAGGCAGGGCTGCCGGCGGGTGTAGTAAATATTGTGACGGGTGACGGAACAACGGGCGCCTACCTTGTGAATCATCCGGGTATCCAAAAGATTGCATTTACTGGATCTACTGAGGTTGGAAAAGGAATCGCACGAGCAATCGCTGGTTCCGGAAAAGCTCTCACATTGGAACTTGGCGGTAAGGGCGCAAATATTATTTATGAAGACGCGGCAATGGATGAGGCAGTCGAGGGCATCATTAGCGGTATTTTCTTCAATCAAGGGCACGTCTGTTGTGCCGGATCTCGATTGCTAGTGCAGGAGAGTGTTCTTGATGAAGTAACAAGTAAATTAAAGGCACGGATGGAGCTCATTCGCGTGGGTGATCCACTCGATAAAAACACGGACTTGGGAGCGATTAACAGCAAAGCTCAGCTTGAAAAAATTCATGAGCTAGCGAATTCTGGAGATCAAGAAGGAGCCCAACGATGGAGCCCACAATGTGAGCTTCCTACTGAGGGATTCTGGTTTAAACCAACAATTTTTTCTGGGGTTGCACAATCTCATCGCATCGCGCAGGAAGAAATATTTGGACCTGTTCTTTCTATTCTTACATTTAGAACACCACAAGAGGCGATTGAGAAGGCCAATAACACTCCTTACGGACTATCTGCAGGAATCTGGAGCGATAAGGGTTCCAAGATTTTGTGGACAGCCCAGCGTTTAAAGGCAGGTGTCATTTGGACCAATTCATTTAACAAGTTTGATCCAGCAAGCCCATTCGGAGGATATAAAGAATCGGGCTGGGGCCGCGAGGGTGGACGTCATGGTTTATCTGCTTATGTAAAGGTGGTCAAATAAATGTCACGTATCGATGTAATGAAAACTTACAAGCTCTACATCAATGGTGCATTTCCACGTGGTGAATCAGGCCGCGTGTACGAAGTGAAGGACAGCAAAGGAAAATTTCTTGCTAATCCTTGCCAAGCATCTCGTAAAGATCTTCGTGAAGCAGTTGTTGCAGCACGTGGCGCACAAGCTGGATGGGTTTCGGCCACAGCATATTTGCGAGGTCAAATTCTTTACCGTGTTGCAGAAATGATGGAATCGCGCAAGAGTGAATTTATCGATGTGATTGTTGCATCCGAAGGTAAGAGCGTAAGTGCAGCGACCTCTGAAGTATCTGCGGCAATTGATATGTGGGTTTGGTATGCAGGTTGGAGCGATAAAATTTCTACAATTGCCGGTTCAACAAACCAAGTTTCTGGACCTTTTTATAACTTTACTATTCCAGAAGCTATTGGCGTTGTAACGATTTTTGCAAGCGAAAAATCTCCCCTTCTTTCACTCGTAAGCGCAGTTGTAGGAGTGCTCACTACTTGAAATACATGCGTAGTGGTTGCATCAGAAAAATCTCCGTTAGCTGCAATTG
>CAIMSI010000129.1 GCA_903844115.1 uncultured Actinomycetes bacterium | reverse complement strand
TCCACCGTTCAATCCTTCCTTCCTGAACTTGGGGTTGCCCGAGAAAACATCGTTTTCATTTCGGGAATCGGTTGTTCCTCACGTTTTCCTTATTATGTAGAAACCTTTGGCATGCACTCTATTCACGGGCGCGCTCCGGCCATCGCGACTGGATTGGCTATTTCTCGTCCTGAACTCAGTATCTTTGTTGTAACAGGTGATGGTGATGCGCTATCAATAGGCGGGAACCATTTGATTCACGCACTTCGCCGCAACGTGAACCTCAAGATTTTGCTTTTCAATAACCGTATTTATGGATTAACAAAGGGACAATTTTCCCCAACCTCAGAACAAGGCAAAGTCACTAAATCAAGCCCCGCTGGTTCTTTGGATACGCCTTTCAATCCAATCTCGCTTGCCATTGGCGCTGAAGCATCTTTTGTTGCCCGTTCAATTGATAGTGACCGCAAGCACCTCACTGAGATTCTGCGTGCCGCTTCCGCCCATAAGGGATCGGCTTTCGTCGAAATTTATCAAAACTGTCCAATTTTTAATGACGACGCATTCCAAATCGTTAAAGATGGTGAGACAAAAGACGCTGCAATTTTGAAGTTGGTTCATGGTGAACAAATTAAGTCCTCAACTCACGGTGTGATATTTGAAAATGGCAGCATGAAGATCGTCGAGCTGGGTTCAGTTCCTGATGGTGACATCATCATTCATAACGAAAATCATCCAGATCCTGCATACGCTTTTGCACTTTCACGTCTTTCAGGTTCACGTCTTGAGCACGTACCTGTTGGAATCTTTCGTAGCGTTGAACGTGCTGAATATTCAGAACTCGTCCATGACCAAATTAACGACGCAATCGCTAAGCAAGGCGCAGGCAATCTAGAGTCGTTGCTTTCAAGTGGTGATACCTGGGAAGTTCAATAATAAATAGGCAGCCTTTCAAATCCTTGGGAGCCGGACTATTATTGGGAGTATGAGCTATAGCATCGAAAAAATTCGCGCTGATTTTCCTGCTTTAAATTCCGGATTGGCTTTCTTCGATGGCCCTGGAGGAAGTCAGGTCCCAACCCAGGTAGCTCTCGCGATATCTGAAGCAATCACAAAACCTATTTCAAATCGAAATGTAACAACGCTCTCTGAGCGAAACGCAGAGGAAATCGTTATTAATTTTCGCCAGGCAGTTGCAGATCTTTTAAATGCCGATCCAGCTGGTGTTGTCTATGGTCGTAGTTGGACTCATATCACTTATGACTTTTCAAGGACTTTGGCTAAAAGTTGGAAACCCGGCGATGAAATTATTGTCACGACACTTGATCATGATTCGAATATTCGCCCGTGGGTCCAGGCGGCTGAAGCAGTTGGCGCAGTTGTCCGATGGGCAAAGTTTGATCCTGCGACTGGTGAGTTACCCACTTCCGCAATTTCTGAATTACTCAATGAGAAAACACGACTCGTTGCTGTAACTGGAGCAGGAAATACTTTGGGAACTCGGCCCGATATTCCAGCAATATCTAAAGAAGTGCATAAAACTAAAGCGTTGCTATTCGTAGATGGGGTTCACCTAACTCCTCACACCCCAATAGATATACAGGCGATGGGCGCAGATTTCTTTGGATTTTCCTTTTATAAATTGTTTGGCCCACATTGCTCAGCGATAGCAGCAAAACCTGAGCTACTTAAAACTTTAAATAATGACAAATTATTGCCATCAACAACCAATGTGCCTGAACGTTTTGAATTCGGAACACTTCCTTATGAATTGATGGCTGGTTGTACTGCGACGATTGACTTCATCGCCAACTTAGTTGAGGGAACGGGCAGTCGACGCCAGAGGATTCTGGGCTCAATGGCAGCAGCAGAAAAATATGAGGAAGAGCTTTTCGAGTATATGGAATCAGAAATTAAGTCACTTCCGGGTATCACTTTATATGGGCACGCTAAAAATCGAACACCTACCCTTTATTTCAATCTCAAGGGTGTTGAAGCCGCCGATGTTTATAAGCATTTGGCTGGGCTAAATATAAATGCTCCTGCTGGAAACTTTTATGCCCTTGAAGTCTCCCGCTCACTTGGACTTGAAGATAAGGGAGCCGTACGTGCTGGGCTAGCTCCTTACAGCACGAAGGACGATGTGGATCGCCTAGTAAGTGGACTTCGCGAACTTACAAAGTAATTTACATTCTTAAATAAGAAGCACCGTTGAAATCTAGAACTGCTCCACTTGCCCATTCGTTGTCAGGTGATGCCAAGAAGTAAACGGCCTTTGCCAATTCTTCTGGTTTTGCGACACGATTAAATGGACTCTGGGCGCGAATAACATCGCCTTCGGACGTATCCAATAATCTGGCAGCCATCTCTGTTTCAACAAATCCAGGGGCAAGAGTTGTAACACCAATTCTCATCGGAGCAAGCGCTTTTGCAATCGATTGACCAAAAGCAACTATTGCTGCTTTCGATGCACCATACGCTGGGCTTAAAGGTTCTCCTCGAAAAGCACCGCGCGATCCGATATTCACGATGCGCGAGGTTCCACCTTTTGGCATATGTTGTAGTGCGCACCATGACGTGTTAGCAGCCCCAATGAGGTTCACTCCAATGGTGTGTTCCCACGTGCTTTGCCATTCTTCATAAGTCGTGGACTCAATAGGATGATCAATAAATACTCCGGCGTTGTTGATTAATACATCAATTTTTCCAAATGCTTTGGCGACTTCTTCAACCATAGTGCGAATCGCATTCGGATTGCGTAAATCAGCCTGAGCAATAATGTGCCCGTCACCGGGTAGCGAACTGCGCACTGTCTCCGCATCAGCTTTCGATGAGACATAATGAATGGCGATTCGGTCACCCGCTAGTGCAAATTCCTGCGCAATTGCAGCCCCAATACCCCGAGAGCCGCCTGTAATAAGAATCGTACGTCTAGTCATCTACGTACCTTAATTGTTGACTCGTAAAAGAAGAAGTGTGAAGTACTACAGTTAAATTACGTCAGTAGGCTGAAAAAAGCCCCCGGTGAATCTACGAAGACCCTTTTCTATGCGAATTACTGGTGCGCTTGAAGGGATTCGAACCCCTAACCTTCTGATCCGTAATCGGGGACCACTCGTATCTCGTTTGTTAGTAAATCTTACCAAACGTCAGATATGCGACCACAAGGTCCTGCAACATTAATTCGTAGTGATCCTGTTTATCAGCAGCCATCATCTCGCGGCCGTAGAGAGTTTTAAATGTATGCTGATTAGAAACCCGGAAAAAACAAAATGAGTCAATCAAGGTTTGAAGGTCAATCGCATCTACATAGCGACGGAAAATACCGCGCTCTTGGCCTTTACGAAGCGCAACATCCAGTAGTTCCAGCGAAGGCATATAAATGCCCTTAGATTCTTTGAGTTCGTCAAGGAACTTGCCTTTATGTAGGTTCTCCGTTATCACAAGGCGAACAAATTGTGGGTGAGTCTCATAGTGATGATAAATGCATGCCGCTACTTGCTTTATTGCCTCTATAGGATGAAGTTGGGCTAAATCTAATTGCAAGAAATCGAGTTTGATTTCTTCATACGCTCTTTCGAGTACCGCGGCATACAAACCTTCTTTGCTTTCAAAGTAATAATGAAGCATCCGCTTGGAGACCCGGGTCCGTGCAGCAATTTCCTCAGTTCTAGCTCCAGCCAAGCCATGCGTCGCAAACTCATCCAGAGCTGCCTCTAAAATTTCGGACTTGGTTAAATCAGCATCACGAGAACGAGCTCGAGATTCACTCGCTCGTGAGTTAACTTCGGTCATTTGACCATTCCTCCGCATTAAAACCTATGGGCTTTGGGCATCCACCTAAGAAGCGAGAGCCTACTCCTAAATTGACCTCACCCTGTTCGTTAATCAAAGACCGATCTCTCTCAATGAAAACATTTTCTTGCCTAAGAGAACAAGTAAGCGGGTCTCATAAGATCAAAATTTGGCTTTCCCCACCCTGAAGTCCTCTCTCCCCAGAAAAAGGCCAATTTTTGTCCTGAGCTTTATAACGTTAATCGTTATGAAACATATGTTAAGGGACTGTTGACACAATCGTCTAATTAACCATACGGTTACTTACTACCAGGCAGCAATGCGGAATTTCAAGTGAACATTTGTTTCACAACATGCGGCGCACTCCGAACTGTCCAATGACGGTCTTGAGGCAAGGTACACAGGGCCAGCCCCACCGGGGCGGTCGGAGAGGAACTACCGAGATGAAAAAGCTAGTTTGGCTAGGAATGGCTGTAGCTCTTGCTGGAGCAACAATTGCTCCAGCGCATGCTGCAACTTCTGCGGCCAACTTCAAAACCCTAAAAGGCAGTGTCTACTTTATGATGCCTAATACAACTACAGCGCGCTTCCCGGAACATGATGCTCCAGAGTTTGTGAAGGCTATGAAAAAATTAGCCCCTGGAATTAAAGTTGTTGTTGTTAACGCAAACAACAGTGGCGCTACTCAGATCCAACAAGCAGAAACCGCTATTGCAAAGGGTGCTCTCGCTCTTGTATGGGTAGCAGCGGACCCAGCAACCGCTGGAGGATTTGTTGCTAAAGCTGTTGCTGCGAAAATCCCAGTAATCGATTATGAGCATGGTGTTTCGAACGCAGGAATTGCCTACCACGTTCAAAATAGCCCAGTCAAAGTCGGCGAAGGAATTGGTAAGACGGCCGCTGCAGCTATAGCAGCTATGCCTGGAACCATTCGTGTCGCACGTGTTTATGGCAACAAGGGCGACGACTACACAACAAATGAAAAAATTGGTGAAGATAAGTATCTACAACCATTGATTGATTCGGGCAAAATCAAAGTTGTTTGTGAAGACTACACAGCGAACTGGCAGCCATCAGTTGCTCAGATCTCATCCGAGCAGTGCCTTACAAAGACACAGAACGGCGTGGATGTATTCGTCGCAATGAACGATGGAACAGCCATGGCAGCAGTTGCCGCAATCCAAGGGCAAAAGCTAATCGACAAAATCAAGGTATACGGCGGACAGGATGCTGGTCTCGATGCACTCAAGTATTTGCTTCGCGGTTGGATTCAGGACGACGTCTATAAGCCTTTCAGTTCAGAAGCAACAGCCGCAGCACAACTCGCGCTGGCTGCAATTACCAAGACCGCTCCTCCCAAGGGTCTTATAACTGGAAAGTTCGCAGACGGAAAGCCAATTGCACTTCTAGACGTAGTTGACTTAACAGCAAAAAATATTGGCCGAGTTGTCGCAGACGGCCTTTACAAGAAATCAGATCTTTGTACATCAGACGTTGTTGATGTGACGGGATACTGCAACTCATAGTTC
>CAIMSI010000128.1 GCA_903844115.1 uncultured Actinomycetes bacterium | reverse complement strand
GTGCGAATTCAAGTGCACGACGAATTTGACCCAAGACTTCGTATTCGCCCGGAATAATGGCCTTGATTCCAGAAGCGACCTGAAAGAGATGGCTTGGGACGTCTTTGTCGAAGTGGATTGTCAGTTTGTCAGCGAAGAGTGCTGCGTCAGTCTGAGTGGCTTGTGCAATGGTTTCGGTGATCTCATCAACCGCACCGTGGAAACGGTCGATAACTGCAAAGACTTCAGTTCGAAGACAGGTGGAAACAAAGACTGCTTCGTAGATATTGCGGTGGCTCATTAGTGTGCGAAGGACTTTGCCCCATTCATCTTGATGAACGGTGACCTTTTCTAGAAAATCAAGTGAGCAGTGCTCGTGATCGATGCCAACGCTAATTATTCCCACGGAGTCAGTCTAGGGCTCGGTGAACTCTAGAAAAAGTCGTAAAAAGGTCTAATAGAAGGGGCTAACCCAGAGCTGGCCATTATTACAAGGCCCAATGCCGTAGGTCGAGTTGACACTCGCAACCGAGCCACCCTTTTGAATTTGCACACCAATTACGTAAGCCACCGGACATGACTTCTGTGAACCAGCAGGAACATCGCTGTAGGCAAATGAGAACGATGCTGTGCTGTTTTGTGAAAGGTTTACATCTTTTGGAGCTTCATTAGCCCTAGTGTCTGGAAACTGAATTGGGCCATTCGACGAAACATCAACAAGTGTGCTCTTTAGAACTGAGCCAGTCTTATCTTGCAAAATAAGTAGTGGCCATCCATTAAGTGTGCAGTTGCCGGTGGTGGTCTTAGTCAGCGTGATGCTCGATGAAATAGTTCCAGCGGCGCCCTGTCCTTGATTAAAGACTGCGTGAAAATCGCTCCCCTGGCATACAGAACCTGTTGGAATAACTTGGGAAGTTGTAGTGCTCGCCAGTGCTTGCGTAGTTGTTGATGAATTTCCACCAACAACACCGTGTCTAGAAAGCGTATAGATCGCGGCGAATGCCACAAAGATCAATACGGACTTCAGACCCCTTCTCATTTATTGAAGTCCTCGGGATTCACTTGGTCTAGAAATTCACGAAGTTCAGCAACGAGCTCTGCTTCATCAACTGGGGCCACTTCTTCGGCTTCGACCTCATCATCAAGCAGCATTACCTTGCCTTCAGCGTTCATGAGCTCATCGCTCACGAGGATTGGAGCGCCTACGCGCATGGCGAGTGCCACCGCGTCAGATGGACGAGCACTAACGAGAGTTTCAACGTTGTCCCTCAGAATTCGAAGGTTCGCAAAGAAGGTGTTGTCGATCAAAGAAATAATCTCCACGTTGAAAATTCGCCCACCGAGTGCAGTGATGGTGTTGGCGAGAAGATCGTGCGACATGGGGCGAGGAGTCTCAACCTTTTGAAGTGCGTAGGCAATGGCAGCGGCTTCAGGAGCGCCGATGAAAATTGGAAGGACTCTGTTGCCTGGCCCAACTTCTTCAAGCAGCAGAAGTGGAGTTGACGATCCAACGTCGACACGAACTGCTCGGAGAACTACTTCAATCATGATGCCAGCCTAGACGGCAAAGTCAACAAATGTTTGTCGTTAATTTCCTAGGAATTTAGTAAGCGCGCGCTCGTGCAGAGCAGCGCGAAGTTGGGCCAGTTCTCCAGCCAACTCAATCGCTACTTCCCTAGCGCCGTCGGCGCTCTTTAGAGAAGGCTGTGAAGCAATGATGTCTTCAAGAACGCCAACCTCACGGTCGACAACACGACGCAGCGCTCCAAGAATGCGAACATCAACGCCGCGGTCAATAAGTCCGCTGAGTGAGTAGCCAATGCGCACATCTACATCGGTGAAGACAACATCATTAGACAAGTTCT
>CAIMSI010000127.1 GCA_903844115.1 uncultured Actinomycetes bacterium | reverse complement strand
TGACGCAGTTTTCACTCCATCTGATTTCCTTGAAAATTCTGTAGCTTTCGCAGCGCAGATTTTGGCTGGAACTAAAATAATTGAGCGTAAGGATTATTCGGGCGACGATGCGGCCTGGACTGCAGCGCTAGCAACAGGCCGAGCTGCAATGCAAAAGAAATATGGTGGAGCCGAACTTGCCTCCCCCGCGAAGGCTCTCGAGCTGATTGCCGCTTCGCGGACAAGCACTCTTGGTTCCGGTTTTGATGCTGAAGACCAAGCACTCGCAGATCTCACAATGAGCGACGCACTCCGAGCATCACTCTATTCTTTTAACCTTATTCAAAAGAAACGCAAGAAAGTTGAAGGCGCTCCAAAACCTGCCCTTGCTCGTAAAGTGACAAAGGTCGGTGTAGTGGGTGCCGGACTCATGGCTTCCCAACTTGCACTTATTATTCTTCGCAATCTTAAAGTCCCAGTTGTTATAACCGATCTGGATCAAGAAAAAGTGGATAAGGGACTTGCCTACATACACGGTGAGATCGCAAAACTTGTTGAAAAGAAGCGAATTTCGATGGAAGCGGCGGCAAGACTTTCAACTCTCATCAGCGGATCAACATCTAAACAGATTTATTCCGATTGTAACTTTGTCATCGAAGCGATCTTCGAGGAACTTTCGCTCAAGCAAAAGCTCTTTACTGAGCTCGAGGGAATAGTTTCTGAAGAATGTATTCTTGCCACAAATACGTCCTCACTGTCAGTTGAGAAGATGACGCAGGGGCTCAAGCACCCAGAACGTGTTATTGGATTCCACTTCTTCAATCCAGTGGCCATTATGCCTTTGCTAGAGGTTGCTCGAACAACCCAGACTGATGATGCAACCACAGCGACAGCAATCTCGATGGGTAAAGAGCTAAAGAAGACCATGGTCATCGTGAAGGATGCACCAGCATTCGTTGTAAATCGATTGTTAACGCGCTTTATGGGAGAAATTACCGACGCCATCGATGAAGGCACTCCTTATGATGTTGCAGATATCGCGATGAAGCCACTTGGTTTGCCGATGACTTCACTGGAGTTACTTGGTCTGGTCGGTCCTGGGGTTACACTTCATGTTGCAGAAACTCTTCATCATAATCTCGGCGAGCGATATCGCATCTCCCCGACAATGAAACGATTTGTAGAAAAAGGAATTCGATCTTTTTACATTAAAGATAGCGATGGAAAGCAGATTCCAAATCCTGAGGCTCTCTCTCTTGTGGAAAAGGGATCAACGCCATCAAGTGCAGACCAAGTTCGTATTCGGGCTTTAAAGGCACTTGCACAAGAAGCTCGCATGATGCTTGATGAAGGTGTTGTTGCAACGCCAGCGGAAATTGATATCTGCATGTTGCTTGGTTGTGGTTGGCCGATGCATCTTGGTGGAATATTGCCTTACTTAGACCGCGAAGGAATTAGCAAAGAAGTAACCGGACAGCGTTTCCATCCAGCAGGAGTTGCATCACTTCCAGTTTAGTTTTCTCTAGCTGCTAGAACGCTAGAGCAGATTGCGAAGTACATACTGCATGATGCCACCATGTCGGTAGTAATCAGCTTCTCCCGGCGTATCAATTCGAACACGTGCCTGGAATGTCTTATCCCCTGCCTTAACAGTGACAACTTTTGGAGTTGTCCCACTATTGAGTTCAGTAATTCCTGAGACGCTAAATACTTCTTCACCGGTAAGGCTTAAGGTTGCCGCACTTTCTCCATCAAGGAACTGAAGTGGCAATACACCCATTCCAATGAGGTTAGAGCGGTGAATTCTTTCGAAGGATTCGGCAATTACCGCGCGCACTCCAAGAAGTGCTGTTCCTTTAGCCGCCCAGTCTCGAGATGATCCAGAACCATATTCCTTACCAGCAAGAATCATCAAGGCAACGCCTTTGGCCTGATAGTTCATAGAGGCATCATAAATAGTTGATTGCTCTCCATTATTGAGGAAATCGCGTGTGAATCCGCCAGAGACATCGCTGAGAAGTAGATTCTTCAAACGAATGTTTGCGAAAGTACCGCGAATCATTACTTCATGATTTCCTCGGCGCGATCCATATGAGTTGAAATCAACTCGCTCAATACCGTGATCGGCAAGATATTTTCCAGCTGGTGAATCAGCCTTAATGTTTCCTGCTGGTGATATGTGATCGGTGGTAATTGAATCACCAAGAACGGCCAATACGCGCGCGCCATCTATATCAACAACGGCCTTTGGTTGACGAGGCATTCCATCAAAATAAGGTGGTTTGCGAACATAGGTAGATTGTGGATCCCATTCAAAGGTCTTCCCTGTTGGGGTATCGAGTGACTTCCATCGAAGGTCGCCATCAAAGACAGTGGCGTAATCCTTTTTAAACATTTCCGAGGAGATTGATGTGGCGATTACTGCTTCGATTTCATCCGATGTAGGCCAGATATCTCGCAAAAATACATCTTTACCGCTTTGATCTTGCCCAAGCGGATCAATGTCAAAATCGTGATCCATAGTTCCAGCAATTGCGTAGGCAACGACAAGTGGGGGCGATGCTAGGTAATTCATTTTCACATCAGGGCTAATGCGACCTTCGAAGTTTCGGTTTCCGGAAAGCACTGCCGTAACTGCCAAATCATGATCATTAATCGCTTTAGACACTTCAACGGGAAGTGGGCCTGAGTTACCAATACAAGTAACGCAACCATATCCAACGAGATTAAATCCCAGCTGTTCCATATACGTAGTAAGTCCAGCCTTGTCGTAATAATCCGTAACAACTTTTGATCCTGGCGCCAAAGTAGTTTTTACCCAAGGCTGGGCTTTAAGACCCTTTTCAACTGCCTTCTTGGCAAGTAGCGCGGCGCCTAACATGACTGAGGGATTAGAAGTATTTGTGCAGGAAGTGATGGATGCGATAACGACTGCGCCATTTGAAACCGATGTTTTTGATCCTTTTATTGAAATCGGAACCGGGCTTTTGTTTGTCTTATCTGTGAAGTAAGTCGGCACAATTGTTTCGTATGCACCCTTGGCTTTGTTCAGTGAAATGCGATCTTGCGGACGCTTCGGTCCAGAAATTGAAGGTACGACAGATGAAAGATCTAATTCAATGTTTTCAGAGAACCGAGGCTCAATGGAAGGGTCGTGCCAGAACCCATTGCGCTTGGAATACTGCTCCACGAGATCGATTTGTTCTTGTGAGCGGCCAGTAAGTTCTAGATAACTCAAGGTTTCATCATCGATAGGGAAAATGGCGCAAGTAGATCCGTACTCTGGTGACATATTTCCGATTGCGCAACGGTTAGCCATAGGAAGTGCACCTACGCCGGCTCCATAAAATTCAACAAATTTTCCAACGACTCCATGCTTGCGCAACATCTCAGTAATTGTAAGTACGAGGTCTGTTGCTGTCGTTCCCGCTGGCAAGGCTCCCTTAAGTTTGAAACCAACAACTCGAGGTATCAACATTGAGACGGGTTGTCCGAGGAGAGCAGCCTCAGCTTCGATGCCACCTACACCCCAGCCAAGAACTCCGAGTCCGTTGACCATAGTCGTGTGCGAATCAGTTCCAACAACAGTGTCAGGATAAGCACGCAGTACGCCATCTACATTTCTAGTCATCACAACGCGCGCTAGAAATTCGATATTTACTTGGTGAACGATTCCTGTTCCGGGTGGCACAACTTTAAATTCATCAAAAGCACTTTGACCCCAACGCAAGAAGCGATAGCGCTCACGGTTACGTTGATATTCAATATCGGTATTCTCTTCAAATGAACTCTTCGTTCCGAAAACATCGGCGATGACTGAGTGATCGATGACCAATTCAGCGGGCGCGAGTGGATTAACTTTTGTTGGGTCACCACCGAGATCGGCAATCGCTTCGCGCATCGTGGCAAGGTCGACAACACATGGCACGCCAGTGAAGTCCTGCATAATCACACGTGCAGGTGTAAATTGAATTTCGGTATCAGGCTCTACGGATGGATCCCACTGCGCAAGGGCTTTAATCTGAGCTGACGTTATATTTGCGCCATCTTCGGTGCGGAGCAGATTTTCCAACAAAACTTTTAAGCTAAAAGGTAGGGTCTTAGATCCCTCAATCGAAGTGATATCGAAAATTTCATACTGTTTCCCATGAACTTCGATACTTGCCTTAGCGTTAAAAGAATTCTTGCTCATGGTCGAATCTTAGTCTTTCCGGTTAGAGACGAGTAAATTGCACGACACACTCCACATGAGCTGTCATCGGGAAAAGGTCATATCCCACGAGATAACTAATCTCGTAGCCGCCCTCTGTGATGTATTTCGCATCCCTCGCCAGAGAACTGGGGTCACAGGAGACGTACACAATCGTCCGAGGGGCGATTCGCAGCATTTCATCCACAACCTCTTTGCCAGCACCAGTCCGAGGAGGATCAAGCAGTAAAACATCTGCGCGAGAAACCTTCCGCAATTCATTCTCAACTTTTCCTACATGTACCTCGACATTTTTTGTTTCAGCGAAACCGCTTTTCGCATCCTTTGTTGCGTGTGCATCTAGCTCTATCAAATGCACCTTGCCCAACGTCCCCACGCGCTTGGACATAGAAGCAGCAAATAGGCCTGCTCCCCCATAAAGGTCACATGCAATATCCCCATCTTGCAGAGCCATTAACGTCATCGCTTCTTTTACAAGAACTGAAGGGGCGTTTCGATGGCCTTGCCAAAAAGATTGTGCCGAAACTTTGTAATTCAGGCCGTTCACAACCTCTTTGAGCTGAGTTGCTCCTGAAATACTTCTACCTGCGCGCGAAAGATTTACTTGTCCTTCACTCGATACCGCAAGTTCAAGTCGATCAGGGCCATTCCACTTGCGCGAAGCAATCTCACTTACATTCATGTTTTCTACCGCTAACAAACAATCCGTGATCTCAACAACCTCGTTGCTACGATTTGCATAAAGCCCTGGATGGCCACTCTTTGAAATGGCAAAATCCATTCTGGTGCGCCAATGAAGTCCGTCAAGCGGTTCGACTCCTTTAACATCCAAATCTATTTCGAGTCCACCGATTCGAGAAAATTGTTCAATCACAACTTTGCGTTTGAGTTCTCTCTGAAAAGTAATATCGATATGTTGAAAATCGCAGCCACCGCATCCTTTTGGATGGGCGTATTGGCACGGTGATTCAACTCGAGCTGGCGAAGCTTCAATCACTTCCACCACATCGCCTCGCACGACTTTTGAACTTGTCGCTGTAATTTCCACCACAGCTTTTTCACCCGTTATTCCATGCCGAACAAAAATGACTTGGCCATTATGGCGAGCGATAAAATGTCCTCCGTGCGCCACGTTGCCAATATCGACTGTAACTCGATCGCCTACGGCCAATTTTGGAGTACTTGTATTCACAGGGCAGAGCCTAAAGCGTGTAAGGTCTACCTGTGCACGTAGTCATCATGGGTTGTGGTCGCGTCGGCTCTGCTCTCGCTAATGAGCTTGAAGCTCTCGGACATTCCGTTGCTGTCATTGACCAAAATCGTGAAGCGTTTCGTCGCCTTGGCCCAGATTTCAAAGGCCGAACCATCGCTGGAGTAGGTTTTGATCGAGACACACTTCTTGAAGCTGGAATTGAATCAGCAGAAGCTTTTGCTGCAGTTTCTAATGGCGATAACTCAAATATTCTTGCCGCTCGTGTTGCACGTGAAAGTTACGGCGTTAAAAACGTTGTTGCTCGTATTTATGATCCAGGCCGCGCTGAAATCTACCAACGCCTTGGAATTCCTACAGTTGCCACGGTTCTATGGGCGACCGATCAAATTTTGCGCAAACTCGCACCAGAAGGTTCGCGTTCAGAGTGGCGCGATCAAACTGCCACAGTAGAACTTTGCGAAGTAGTCCTTCATCACGATTGGTATGGAAAGCCTGCCTCTCTGATTGATGAATCCACAACAGCGCGCGTTGCATTCATCACGCGTATTGGAGAAGGACTCATTCCGACAGCTCATACTGTCATCCAAGAAGGCGATCTCATCCACGTAATGGTCGCTGAAAAAGATCGTGCTAAAACCGATGCAATATTGGCTCAATCGCCGGATCAGGTGGGTTAAAAATGAGAGTCGCAATTGCTGGAGCAGGAAACGTCGGGCGCTCGATTGCTCGAGAACTTCTTGAAAATGGGCATCATGTTCTCCTTATTGATCGCGATCCTAAAGCTCTCAAAATGGAGAGTGTCCCGGCTGCTGAATGGCTCCTGGCCGATGCGTGCGAAATTACCTCACTGGATAAAGCTCAGCTTTCTAATTGTCATGTTTTGGTAGCAGCTACAGGAGATGACAAGGTCAATCTTGTCGCTTCACTTCTCGCCAAAACTGAGTACGGGGTTCCTCGTGTTGTTGCCCGAATAAATCATCCAAAAAATGAATGGCTTTTTGATTCTTCGTGGGGCGTAGATGTCTCCGTATCAACTCCTCGCATCATCAGTGCTCTCGTTGAAGAGGCAGTGAGCGTTGGCGATGTCGTTCGTCTTTTCTCATTACGTCGCGGGGAAGCAAATCTTGTAGAGCTCACATTGCCAGATACCGCTCTTTGTGTAGGAAGGACAGTTGAAGAAATTCAATTACCAGATGATGTCTCACTTGCGGCGATAGTTCGCGACGGCCACGTGATTACACCACAAGCCCATATGACATTTATTGCAGGCGATGAGCTACTTTTTGTTGCGACTTCAGAGGCTGAAGGCAAGCTTCGCGACTGCCTGCTAGGAGCTTAGTTTTCCTCTGGCTCCACAATTTTTACACTCGGCACTTTCTTTAAAACCTGCCATGTAAGCCAACCCGCCAATATAAAGAGTGGGTATCCCATAATTAATCGGGCCGTTCCAAGGGCCGTTAATTTATCTGCCTTGTACAGCGGATATTGAACAATCAGTCGGGAAAGAAATAACCCAACCCATATCCAACCAGCATGGATGTAAGCCCTTTTCCGCTCGGGAACTTTTCTCCACGCAAGATTTTCTCCCAATATCGGACCAAGCATGAGTCCCAAAAGCGGCCACCCTGCAATGTTTGCAACAATGTAGGCAACGCCATATCCAAAATTTGTCCATAGACCCGGAAGATAAAAATCTTGAGCTTTACCTGTATGACGCGCTAAAAGAGCACAAATACCAATCCCGATAAATCCAGAAATTGCGTGCTGCAAAGTATCTCTAGTAACTAAGCGGACTATGGCAAATATTGCAGAAAGAATTAAGGAGACAATTACAGAGAAATTAAGGTCATGTGAAATATTAAAAGCCACAAGAAAAACTATGGAAGGCAGGCCACTATCAATGAGCCCACGGGTTCCGCCAAAGGCTCCCATCACTTTTGCGCGATCTTCATGATGATTGTGTTGGTTATGTTCGTTCTGGCTGCTCATTTTTCTATTTTCCCGTCGACCCGAATCCACCATCACTGCGGTGGGTTCCTGGAAGTGATGCCACTTCGATAAATTGCGCTCTCTCCACTTTCTGAATAACCAATTGCGCGATTCGATCACCCTTCTTAATTGTGAATGACTCGCGAGGATCGTGATTAATCAAAATAACCTGTAGCTCTCCGCGATATGCAGCATCCACTGTGCCGGGCGTATTCACCATAGAAATTCCATGCTTGATTGCAAGTCCAGAACGCGGATGCACAAGTGCTACATAACCATTTGGAAGTGCTACCGAAATTCCCGTAGGAACAAGAGCTCGCTCACCAGCGGCAAGCACCATATCGATTCTGGAACACAGATCTGCTCCTGCATCCCCCGGTTTGGCATAGGAAGGCACTGGTATGCCATCATCTAGGCGAGTAATTAAAACTTCGACGCTCATGGGTTGATCTCAAAAGTTGGGTCAACGAAGGCGAGCAGCCCAGGGCTGGCTTTGATTGCTTCCAAGTATTCCTTGGGCGCGTTGTCTAAGAAATGTTTCATAGGGACAATGACAAACATTGATGTGGATTTAACTGCGATTGGACCATCAGCCGAATTCAAATTGCCCTCGGCATATGTATAAACCTTGCGCCCAAGTTGTCCAGTGATATGCGCACGAATGTAGAGAACGCTGCCAATTGGAACAGGAAGTAAAAAATCTGTTTCAAGATGCGCTGTTACCGCCGGGGATCGAAGTAACCACATTAATTTTCCATGTGCTTCATCGAAAGCCAGACTTAATAATCCGCCGTGCGCCAAACCAGGTGCCCCTTGGTGGTTTTCTGTTACCGTAAATTCAGCAGTGAGATTTAGCCCTTCACCAGCATGTGCAACGAGATGTAAGCCTGTGGGATGCAGAACTCCGCAACCAAAGCAATGTCCAAAGTGAGAAGGGATTCGCTCCCCAGATTTTGGAGATTCAGGATGGCGATCTGGAATTACCGCCCCTGCAGGTATTGTGCTCACATTCGAAATTCTAACTCATTTAGATTTTTCCGGGCCTGTGAGTAGGGTTGGTCTGTGAGAAAAGCCGACAAATTCAAAGATTCATGGAGTATTAGCCTGTGGTTCTTTCTCACAATGATGAATCTGAGTTTTGCGTTAGCCCTGTGGGCAGCATTTGATACTCGAAGCGCCATTATCGATTTCCTCATCACATTGGCGCTAATGCTTTATCTGGCCCAAAGAACTCCGCTTCATATCTTTATTGACTCTGAATGGCTCTTTATCGGCAAGGCAAAAATTGAGAAAAAATATATTGCCTCAATTGAAGTCTTAAGTAAGCCCGAAATTGCACTCTTGAGAACTAGAGATGCTAACGCAAACGCCTACCTAGATTTACGATTCTGGGTCCCTGTTGGGATCAAAATTGAAATCAATGACGCGAGGGATTACACCCCTTATTGGTTAATAAGCACCAAGCATGGAGATGAGATAAAGAAACTTTTACAGAGGTAAGTAGTTTATTTAATTGCAATCAGTGCAGATTGCTTTAGCGCCTTCGCCCTTTGCAAGTTGGGTAATGTGGTGCACCAAGAAACATCGTGAGCAAGTGAATTCATCTTCTTGCTTGGGCACAACGCGAACTGTGAGTTCTTCACCTGAAAGATCAGCACCAGGAAGTTCTAGGCTTTCGGCCGCTTCCTCTTCATCAACATCGACCTGACCTGATTGAGCATCAGCGCGACGAGCCTTGAGTTCCTCTAATGACTCTTCATGTAGCTCTTCATCCGTTTTTCTCGGTGTGTCATAATCAGTAGCCATAGCACCCCCCTTTAATTAATCTGCGTGCCACATCTGTATGCGACAACTACTTCCAACAGGCGGATAGTGCCGTGAAACTGCTTGAATGCCTAATGAACCTTCGGCGTGTCGAGATTATTCCCGATTTTCAGTACGTTTGACCGCTTCCTGAGTGCGAAAAGCCTTAATTGCTGCATGGTTTCCAGAAAGCAAAATTTGCGGCACAGAAAGACCGCGCCACTCTGCAGGTTTTGTGTAATTCGGGTATTCAACAATTTCTTCCCCATCAGCAGTAAGGGTGTGAGATTCCTCGGTGAGTGATTCTGGGTTTCCAATAACACCGGGAATTAATCGAATAATCGCTTCAAGCATGACGAGGGTCGCAACTTCTCCCCCATTTAAAACATAATCTCCAATTGAAACCTCGTGCACTCGAAATTCTGGTTGCGATGAGTAAAAATCTGTAACGCGTTGATCGATTCCTTCATAGCGACCACAAGCAAAAATGACATGACTCAAAGTTGAGAAGTTTTCTGCCATGGCCTGGTCAAATTTCTTTCCAGCTGGAGTTAAAACAACT
>CAIMSI010000126.1 GCA_903844115.1 uncultured Actinomycetes bacterium | reverse complement strand
GCATACAACTTCAGATCTTCTCCTGGGACAAGATTTTCTACTCGCCAGAAATCAACAGCGTCACCCACTCGTAAATTTTTAGGGTCGCGCCGACCACGACGAAGTCCTACACCTCCGATTAGCCGGTCGATTAAACCGCGCGCCAACCACAGCAATCCCGTTCCATACCAACCAGTGTCCCCACCGATTTGTTCAACAGCTTCCCATACATATTTCCGGGGCACATCTGTGATTAGCTCTCTTTCATCAAAATAAAGAGTTTCTCCTGCCCACGTGGGATCACTTTGCGCCTTCTGCCAAGGAGCAGTTGGCCCAGTCGCATCAGACCAACGCGTTTCAATTGCATTTCCTGAGGTTTTTGAAAGTGCAAAATCAAAGGCCTGTTGTAGCGGTAGTAAACCCTCACTTGGTGGCGGAATTAGTGCATCAAGACTCTTCTCGGGATCAGCAATCACTTCACTTATGAGCGAACCTACGAGAGGTCTTGCAAGAGTCGTTGGTACCGGAGTAACTAAGCCAATCCATAAGCTTGAAAGTTTTGGAGTTAAAACAGGAACTTTAATAATAATGCGACGACGCAATCCAGATATCTTCGCGAAGAGTTGCATCATGTCTTCATAGCTAACAACTTCAGGGCCGCCTACATCGAAAATTCCAGATACTGGATTTGCGAGCCGCCCTGCTTCGGTGAGGTAATACAAAATGTCACGAATTGCGATTGGCTGAGTCTTGTTTGTCACCCATTTTGGGGTTGTCATAATTGGCAGACGATGCGTGAGATGGCGCAACATTTCAAAAGAGGCTGAACCTGATCCGATAATGATTCCAGCGCGAATCTCCATAACTGGAACTTTGCCACTCGCAAGTTGGCGTCCAGTGTTTGCTCGAGATTCAAGGTGCTTGCTTCGATTTTTATCGTTTGCAATTCCACCGAGGTAAATAATTTGTTGGACTCCAGCTTTTTCTGCTGCTTGCGCAAAATTCAAAGCCATCTCGGCTTCAATTTCATCAAATCTCGTCGAATAATTAATTGAGTGCAAGAGGTAATACGCGGTATGGATTCCTTGTAGCGATGCCAGAGTCTCTTCAAAATTGCTTGCATTTCCCACCGCAACCTCAACATGAGATTGCCAAGGTTGGCGTGAAATCTTGTTTTTATCGCGCACAAAGACGCGGACATCTAGATTTTTCTCCAGCAAGGAACGAACCAAACGACCCCCGACATAGCCTGAGGCTCCGGTGACCAGAATCTTGCGATTTATCTCTTTCATAACGACCATAGTAGACTGGCCCAAACATTGATGTTTATACGAACACTAAGAACTGAGTTAAATGTCAAAACCTCGCGTAGTCATCCTCGGAGCCGGATTTGCCGGCCTTTCCGCCGCTAAGGCCATTGGGCATGACGCTGATGTGACTGTCATTGATCGCCACAATTATCAAACTTTTTTGCCACTTCTCTATCAGGTTGCGACTGCTTCTTTAGCTGCCGATCATGTGGCATACCCAATTCGAGGCGCACTTCGCAAAACCGGTGCAAAATTCCGTATGGGATCTCCCATCTCGATCGACCACAAAAACAAGACCGTAAAACTCGACAGCAGCGAAGTCATTCCCTTTGATCACTTAGTTGTTGCCATGGGATCTGCTACCGCTGATTTTGGCGTAAAAGGCGTTTCCGAACACGCACTTGGAATGAAAAATATTCACGAAGCTCTGCAAATTCGATCTGAATTAATGCGCCGCTTTGAAGACCTTTGTCGTTTTGAAGATGACACCAGGCTTTCCGTAGTGATGGTTGGTGGTGGTCCAACAGGAGTGGAGATGTCTGGCGCACTTGCAGAATTAGTTCGTGGTCCACTTCAAAGTGATAATTTTAATGCTGCCAAACATATTGATATTTATTTGGTCGAAGCGGGCCCTCGCCTGCTTCCCATGTTTGATGAGGATCTTTCAGAACGCACAAAAAAGGATTTGGAAAGTTTGGGAGTCAAAGTGCTTCTCAATACTCAGGTAAAAGAAGTTGCTCACCGCAAGATTAATTTTGCTGATGGAACTTCTCTCCCTTCAGAACTTACTGTCTGGGCTGCTGGAGTTAAAGGCGTTGATGAACTCACGCTGCTTAATCTGCCATTGGCTGGAAACCGAATTAAGACCGATCCGACACTTCAGGTTTCACACTATCCCCACATCTGGGCTATCGGTGATAACGCAGCTGTAATTGGTAAGGACGGTCGCCCACTTCCGATGGTGGCACCCGCTGCTTTGCAACAAGGCCGTTTTCTTGCATCCCAACTTCAACGTCTTGCAAAAGGTGCTGCGCTCAAAGATTTCAAATATACGGACAAAGGCTCGATGGCCACAATTGGTCGCCATAAAGCAGTTGTTCAAGTAAAGAAGTTCAAACTACGTGGCCCTATTGCATGGTTTGCTTGGCTGTTCCTTCACGTCTTGTACCTGCTTGGCGGGCGTAATCGAATCGCGACTATTGCCGACTGGACGTGGAATTACTTCACCTTCGACAAAGGCAATCGCCACATTATGGATTCACTTTAAACTTCAATTTCTTCTCGCATCTCACCCGATATATAGCCCCCAAACTATTGACCACTGGATTGGCTCAAGGCATACAGTTAAATCCCCTGTACGCGTGGCTCCAAGCCCAAATCAATAGCGAGGTCCTATTAACGAATGCGAAAGCTATTCCGCACGGATCTCGCTATTGATATTGGTACCGCCAATACTGTTATTTACCGAGCGCATACCGGAATAATTTTGAATGAACCATCCGTCGTCGCAATGAACTCTGAGAACGGGGCAGTCCTCGCTGTCGGGCATGAAGCTCGAACAATGGTGGGGCGTACTCCTGATTATGTTCTTTCCATTCGTCCACTCAAAGATGGCGTTGTTGCAGATTTTGATACAGCACAAAAAATGCTTCGCCTCTTTCTCGATAAAGTCGGAGTCCGCAAATTTTTCTCTAAGCCAATCGTTGTCGTCGCAGTCCCTCCAGTAGTTACTTCAGTTGAGCATCGTGCTATCAAAGATGCGGCATACGCTGCAGGCGCACGCAAGGTTTACATCATGGAAGAGCCGATGGCGGCTGCAATTGGAGCAGGTCTTCCCATTTCCGAGCCACAAGGTTCTCTGATTGTTGATATCGGCGGGGGTACTACCGATGTTGCCGTAATTTCACTTGGCGGAATTGTTACTTCGCGCTCGATTCGAATCGGAGGCGATGCAATGGATACCGCAATCATTAATTATGTAAAGAACAAATACCAGCTTCTTGTCGGTGAGCGGACTGCCGAAGAAATTAAAATGAGCATTGGATCAGCGTATAAACTCAAAGATGACGTCGACGCTCACATTCGTGGACGAGATTTAGTCTCTGGTCTTCCAAAAGATATGGTGATTGGCGCAGAAGAAATACGTGAAGCTATTTCTGACCCCGTTTCCAAAATAATTGGAGCAATCAAAGCGACTCTAGATGAAACCCCACCAGATCTTGTTTCTGACCTTGCGGTCGCGGGAATTGTTCTCGCCGGTGGTGGGGCACTTCTTCGTGGACTTCCAGAACGTCTTCGCAAGGAGACAGGAATGCCTGTCTTTATAGCCGAGGACCCTCTATATGCCGTAGTAAATGGTGCTGGTAAATGTGTAGAAAATATTGCCTTGCTGGAAGCCATAGTCCCGGCAGAAAAGAAGAGCTGACTTCAAGAAATTAAAGGAGCAGTAGTTCTTTCCCACGAGTAACTGCTTCATCGCGAGATTCCACATTTAACTTGCGGTAAACATTTTTTAGGTGAGTTTTTATTGTGTTATTTGAAATATGAAGAGAACTAGCTATCTGAGTGATTGGCAGTCCAGTTGAGAGTCGACGAAGAATCTCAACTTCGCGTTTAGTAAGTGGATTTTCACTCCCTCGGCCGTGGTTTTCGAATTGGTTTATCTGAGACCTGATAGAAGATGCCAAACTTTCTAAGTAAACTGTCGGCTGCCTGGTTGCTAACTCGAGTAAAAGAGCTTTTACTTTTGTAGACTGTTGCAAAAAGATGTTTCGCGCACCGTTTTCAATTGCAACTTCGACTGCCTTCTCCAAAAATCCAATAGCAGTCTGTGGATGATTCGAGTATGTTTCTGCAAAAATTAACTGCTTTGTGATGATACTGCGAGGGCTATCATCTGGATATTGCCCAAGTAATTGTCGAGCTTGAGAAGGATTCTTTTTTGCAAGATAAGTGGTTGTAAAAGCACTCGTAGTCGGAGTCACAGGCATACGGGAAAGAAGCTCTCCAATTCGATCGGTATCTTCTGAAACAACACGAACAAGTAACTCATGTTCATCGATAACTCGATTGATAGATGCGTTGAAACGAGGACTTGCTACAGATTCACGAGCGCGACGGATTGAATTCAGTGCTTCGGCCATGGAACCCATTTGACTATAGATAAGTGCCTTCTTGGCATGGAAAGCAGCTATCCAGGGATGCTGATGAAAGCGCACAGCACTTACTAAATACTCGTCAATAACTTTGAGGGCTTTTTCTTCGTCACCAAACTCACGCAACGCATCAGCTACGCAATACGCAGCTGCATAAGGAATATACACGCCACCAGAATGAATCCGTTTTGCGTTTGCAAGAGCGACTAGTCCTAATTCGTAGGCGTCTCGATATCGCCCGTCTGCTATGGCAGTCATTGTGCGGGCAACTGGACGCGTTATCAGATTCATCGCAGGAGTAGTCGTCCGGTCTTCTTCCTCGATTAGTTTTGCCAATTCGCGAAAGGATTTTGAATCTTCCAATAGAAATGATGCATCCAAGGCAGGCCTAACTCCAGACATAGCTCTAGGGCCAAATCCCACTTCCTTCGCATGTCTTTCAATCGAAACTGTTTTATATATTGCAATAGCGCCAGCAAAATCACCTTCAGAAAAGGCAAGGCGAGACTTCATTAACAAAATTTCATTGTCGGTCCCGGGCGTGCCTGGAAATATTTTTAGCATGGATTCAAGCTCTTTGATTCTTGGTTTTACAGTTTCTATCTCCCCCACAGAGACATCGGCATAAATACGAAGTCCAACTTCACCAGCCTCCCCAATACCGAGGAGCTTGCCGAGCGGTTTTGCCCATTTCTTAATCAAATCATCTTCAGCCATATAGATCATTCGACTGAGATTCTTAATTGCAATTTGCACGGCTTTCTCTGTTTCGCCAATTAATTGATAAAGCTCAATCGAAAGAAGTGGGTTATCAGAATTTTCAATGGTGGCTGCAGTTTTTGCGACAATTTCACGGAATTTGATTGGGCTTTTCGCTAAATCTGCTTTAAGCGCTTCCTTGATGAGGGAGGTGATGAAATATTGTCCGGCGATATCAGAAGTTCGATTTAAAAAGATTCCCTCGTCGCTCAATCGGCGCAACGTTATTTCAACATCAAGTGCTCCAGTCAGTTCACTTACATCGGCTGGTGAGAAAGTTTCGAAGAAAACAATTTCTTGTAAGAAGCGAAGATCATCTGGAGGCAAGTTCTGCACAGCATGCGTAACGATAAGACGATGATTCGTGGATAAATCTTTCACTCCAGAAAATTCTGAAATACCTTTTTTGGAAATTTCGCTGCAAAGCATTTGGACAGCAATTGGCCAACCTTGAGCGTAAGAAAGAACTCGCATTACATTTCTATCATCGATATCTAAACCATTTTGTTCAGCCAGGAGCGCTACTTCTGCTTCAGAGAATTTTAGATCAGCAGCGTTCAAAAAAGATATAGCATCTAAACT
>CAIMSI010000125.1 GCA_903844115.1 uncultured Actinomycetes bacterium | reverse complement strand
CCACGTACATACGGTGTAAGAAGATCGATAACTTTGATACCTGTTTCAAACATCTCGGTCTTTGACTCGAGTTGATCAAATGCTGGTGCTGTGCGGTGGATTGGCCAACGCTCTTTAATATCAAGTGAAGAAGTTGGAACGTCGAGTGATTCGCCAAGGGTATTAAATACGTGACCCTTTGTTACATCGCCCACTGGTACAGAGATTGGGGCACCTGTATCGCTCACTTCTGCGCCACGGACCATTCCATCCGTTGGTTGCATTGAGATTGCGCGCACGAGGTTATCGCCAATGTGCAACGCTACTTCGAGAGTCAAAATACGCTTTGTACCCGACAGCGTCACTTCTACCTTAAGGGCGTTGAAGATCGCTGGCATCGCATCTGATGGGAATTCAATATCCACCACCGGTCCGATTACGCGAGCAACGCGGCCATATTTTGTTGCTTCAGTAGTTTGACTCATTATTCGCTCCCTGCGCTAGCTGAGGCAAGCGCATCTGCGCCGCCAACAATTTCACTGATTTCTTGTGTGATTTCTGCCTGACGTGCAGCGTTCGCACGACGGGTTAAAGTCTTGATGAGTTCATCAGCATTATCTGTCGCCGACTTCATCGCGCGACGACGAGCAGCGTGTTCTGAGGCAGCTGATTGCAACATCGCGTTAAATACTCGAGCCTCAACATAGCGAGGAAGTAGTGAATCAAGTACCTCAGCTGGGTTTGGTTCGAATTCATATGCAGGTAGTAGACCAGTTGGCTTGGCAGATGCGTCCAATTGAAGTGGAAGCATTTGAGCTGCAACAGGCTGCTGGGTAATCATTGACTTAAAAGTTGTATAGACAATATGAATCTCATCGATTTCCCCAAGAAAATGTTCAGTGAGCGCTGATGCAACTTCACGTGCATTTTCAAAGGTCGGATTATCTGAGAAACCAGTCCATGAGGCAGTAATCTCACGATTGCGGAACTTGTAGAAATTCACTGCTTTGCGTCCGACGAGAAAAGGACTCACGGCTAGGCCGCGTTCCTTAAGCGATGCAGTCAAAATATCGCCCTCTTTGATCGCCGCATTTGAGTAGGCACCAGCCATACCGCGGTCTGCGGCAATAACCAGAACTGCTGCGCGACGTGCATTTACATGCGCCGTTGTGAGCGGATGGTCAGTTGAGGAATAGGTGGCTACAGCTGTAACTGCGTTTGTAATTTCAGTGGCATACGGAGATGAGGCAGCAACGCGTTGTTGCGCCTTCACGATACGAGAAGCAGAAATTAACTCCATTGCTTTCGTAATCTTCTTTGTCGCCTTAACGGAGCGCATCCGTCGGCGATAAATCCGTAGTTGAGCACCCATGAGTTAGTTTTTAACCTCACTCGATGTGAATTGCGCCTTGAATACTGTGACTGCTTCATCGAGGGCAGCGACTGTATCGTCGGTTAGTTCACGAGTATTGGAAATTACATCCATGATTGATGAACGCTCGCGCGCTACGAAATCAAGGAATTCACTTTCAAAGCGACGAACATCGGCCACTGGAATTGAATCCATCTTGCCGGTTGTTCCTGCCCAAATTGAAACCGCCATACGTTCAACTGAATAAGGGCTGTATTGGCCCTGCTTCAAAAGTTCAACCATGCGAGCTCCGCGTTCGAGCTGTGCCTTGGATGCTGCATCAAGGTCAGAGCCGAATGCTGCGAATGCTTCCAGTTCGCGGTATTGAGCAAGGTCAAGACGCAAACGTCCAGCAATCTTCTTGATTGCCTTTGTCTGAGCAGATCCACCCACACGTGAAACTGAAATACCTACGTTAATCGCCGGGCGAACGCCTGCGTTAAAGAGATCTGTTTCAAGGAAGCACTGACCATCGGTAATAGAAATTACGTTTGTTGGAATAAACGCAGATACGTCATTTCCCTTTGTTTCGATAATTGGAAGGCCGGTCATTGAACCGCCACCTAATTCATCAGAAAGCTTCGCGCAGCGCTCGAGCAAACGTGAGTGTAAATAGAAAACGTCGCCTGGATACGCTTCACGGCCCGGTGGGCGGCGCAGCAATAGTGAGACTGAACGATAAGCCTCAGCTTGCTTCGAGAGATCATCAAAAATAATCAATACATGCTGGCCGTTGTACATCCAGTGCTGACCAATTGCAGAACCAGTGTACGGAGCCAAATATTTGAAGCCTGCTGGATCTGATGCAGGTGAAGCAACAATTGTTGTGTATTCCATCGCACCAGCTTCTTCAAGAGCGCCCTTAACGGATGCAATTGTTGAACCCTTTTGACCAATAGCAACATAAATACATTTAACTTGCTTCTTTGGATCTCCACTCTTCCAGTTTTCTTTCTGGTTGATGATGGTATCGATTGCAATTGCAGTCTTACCTGTCTGGCGATCACCGATGATGAGCTGGCGCTGTCCGCGACCAATAGCTGTCATTGCATCGATAGCTTTAATACCTGTCTGCATTGGCTCTTTAACTGGTTGACGTTGAACAACAGAAGGTGCCTGTAGTTCAAGGGCGCGAGTTGCCTCTGCCTTAATTTCACCCTTGCCGTCAATTGGACGACCAAGCGGATCAACTACGCGACCAAGGAATCCATCGCCCACTGGTACAGAGAGAATTTCACCAGTGCGTCGTACGGTTGTTCCTTCTTCAATGCCAGTGAATTCACCCAAAATAACGACACCGATTTCACGTACATCAAGGTTCAATGCCAAACCAAGAGTTCCGTTTTCAAATTTCAAAAGCTCATTTGTCATAGTCGAAGGCAAGCCTTCAACGCGCGCAATACCATCGCCTGCTTCGGTAACTACACCGATTTCATCGCGAGCTGCTGCGCCTGGGTTATAGGACGCGACGTGCTTAGAAAGCGCATCACGAATATCCTCGGGGCGGATTGTTGTATCCGACATTTCGTTCTCCCTCTGTTCTGCTAACTAATCTCTACTGGGTGAAGTAGAGAATTCTTATACTGCGAGCGCTCTGCTCGCTTCTGCCAAACGATTACTGATAGTTCCGTCGATAACTTCATCATCAAAACGAACTGCGACACCACCGATAACGCTGGCATCAATCTCAACTGAGACATGAACTGGCTGACCCATTTGCTTTGTAAGAGTAGAAGCCAATTTCTCTCGCTGGGCTGGAGATAATTCACTGCGGCTAAGCACAACTGCGCGCAGGCGATTATGGCGAGCGGTAATGCCGTGAATAAAGGCAAGCAGCGCTAGTTCGATGCTGCGACGCTGTAGTACGCGCACAAGCTGCTCGAGTAGTCGAACTGATGAGGGCTTGTATTTGCCACCAAAAATTGCCTTGATGAGTTCGGCCTTGTGATCCCCTGAATCCAATGAGCTGTTCAGCGCCTGGCGAAGATCATTATTTGCAACGAGTACCTTGGAGAAAGCAAAGAGTTCTTCCTCAACGCTATCCAATGAATCATCGGTATTTGCTGCAGTAGCTTCTGCTTCAACTGCAAGCTGTTCGATTGCATGCACGATATCTGTTGTGCGAGACCAACGAAGTGCAACAAGCTGGTTTACTAGATCCAACGTTGACTTTGAAAGTGACTTACCAAAGAGATCGGTTACGAGTGCGCTCTTTGCTTCGTGCTCACGCGCAGGGTCTGTGACCGCGCGGCGCAACGCACCTGAAGATTGAAGAGCAAGAAGTACGTTGAAAAGCTCCGCAGAAACAGCAGTGCACTCGATCGCCGAAAGCCCTTTGAGCTTTCCATCAAGTACAACGCGAATCGCCGATAACGATTGGCGAGAGTTTCCACCGAGGTTCAACATTACTTAGCCTTCCCCGATTCAGAAGCAAGATCATCTAGGAAGCGATCGACAACGCGAGATTGACGAGCCTGGTCTTCTAGAGCTTCCCCAACGATCTTGGATGCAAGTTCAGTAGCAAGGGAACCCACTTCTTGGCGAAGTGAGGTAATAGCTGCTTGACGCTCTGCTTCGATAGAAGCATGGGCTTGTGCTGTTATGCGAGCAGCTTCTTCCTGTGCGCGTGCACGAAGATCTTCGATGATGGCTGAGCCTTGAACTCGTGCCTCTTCGCGAATCTTTGTTGCTTCACCGCGAGCATCAGCAAGTTGAGCCGTGTAGGACTGCAACGCTACTGCTGCTTCTGCTTGTGCGCGCTCTGCCTTTTCAATGCCACCTTGAATTGCTTCAGTGCGAGCTGCAAATGCTTTTTCAAACATTGGCACAACCGCCCTGCGAAGGACAAGGAAAAGCAAAGTGAAGGCAATAAAACCAACGATTAATTCCGCTGTATGCGGGATTAACGGATTGGCTGCTGCTTCAGCTGCAAATCTAGTTTTCACTAAAACTCCTAATTACAAATTAGAGAACGAATGCGAGAACGAGACCGAATAGAGCAAGTGCTTCAGCAAGTGCGAATCCGAGGAACGCGATTGGCTGTAGAACGCTACGAGCTTCTGGCTGACGAGCTACGCCGTTGATGTATGCAGCGAAGATCAAGCCTGTTGCAATTGCAGGTCCGATAGCTGATAGGCCATAACCGACCAGGTTGAGTGTGCCTTTCATTGTGGTGCCTTTCTGTAGGTGGTGCTTTGGGTTTGGTACGTGTTAGTGCTCATCCGCCAGCGCGCCAGCAATGTAGAGCGCTGATAGAAGAGTAAAAATGTAAGCCTGAAGACATTGCACCATGAATTCAAAGAATGTCATGACGATGCCAAGAGTAAATGAGAATGGAGCGACGAGCTTGAGCCCGATAACGCCTTTGATGAGGTGATCTCCACCCATGATAAACACAAGCAGGAGCAGGTGACCGGCAAACATATTTGCGAACAAACGCAAAGAAAGGGTCAGTGGGCGAACTAAAAAGAATGTCGCAATTTCAATTGGAGTCAACAGAACATAAACAGCCTTTGGAACTCCAGGCATGAATGCAATGCCCTTGAGGTAATGGCCAAGTCCCTGCTTCTTTATTCCAACCCAATGGAAGGCGATGAATGGAAATGCTGCTAAAACATATGGAAATGAAACGTGAGACATCGCTGGGAATTGTAGGAGCGGAATGATTCCGAAGATGTTGTTAGTTAAAATAAAAGTGAAGAGTGAGAAGAGCAGTGGAACAAAGCGCATAAATTCAGCGCCAATAATTTCCTTGCCAAGGTCGTTGCGAACGAAGCCATAAATCAATTCACCAGCGAATTGAAGCTTTGTTGGGACCACGAGTGCTTTACGCGATGAGGCAACGAAGAAAACGCTTATTAAAACAACTGAAAGAAAGACCAAAAGAATTGGCTTGGTTGTGAATTCGCTATTTCCAAATGCTGGAGGGAGGTTGAAGTCAGCAGTGCTAGGCGGGACGAAGCCACCTTCGAACGCAAAAGCTCGCACACTTACTCCTTGGGCTCGAAATGAGCCGATTTGGGGGTCATCGGGAAGACGGTTGAACCTTATTAGTTATTGGGGGAAAGTTGAAATCCTCGGCCGTCTAAAAGAGGTGTGAGGCCTAGTACTTCAGCGCTACTTCCAGCCCTACTCTTTTACGAAACGGAGCCAGACCAGGTAGAGCGAGGCACCCATTCCTAACAGGAATCCCACAAGCATGAACCAATGGTTCTTATGCATCACCCAGTGGTCTATGGCAGCGCCAATTCCACCCCAAACGATGAGCCCGGAAAGCAGGTATCCGAAGATCGACCACATTGCGCCTTCTTCATTGCGCTTCTCGGAATCACTTCGTGCCATCAGAACCTCCTGGATGCTCCCCGCTTTGCGAAGAGCTTGTGGAGGGTAATGGTAACCCCAAACGCAGCTTGAGGAAGGCACGGATTTCCCCGCCCAGCCAGGCTGCCGTAATTGCCAATGCAGTAACAGCAAAGGCGGGCCGATCTACGTTTTGCGGAGTGGTGGTCTTGGTGACAATTACCAAAAATGCGCCCATGACAAGCACTTTTGCAAAATAAGAGAACATAGCTAAAGCCATTACAGCAATTGGATCTAGGTTTTTCGAGACTTGATTAATGATCAAGTGAATCGAGAAAAAAATTACGACGGTAGCGCTGGCCATGAGTGCTCCCCATAAGCCCGATGTATGCCTGATGAGATCAGAACCAACAATGCAGAGAATTGCAATTACTCCCGAAGGAATAAGTGCACCCTTCCACAACGAACCTTCAGCTGTATTAGACATTTGCCAACTCCTGGTTCTTTCTTAAAGTGTCCGCGATGAGACCAAGTGAAAATGCGAGCATTGATAGGGCAACAAGAAGTGCAATCCATAATGGTGCGAAGGCTGCAATCACAGTTGGGATTGCAAACATCGCAGTCCATGTATAAAGAATAAAGGTCGTACGTCGATGCGAGTTGCCCATTGAAAGCAAGCGATGGTGCAGATGCTCGCGGTCGGCGGCAAATGGTGAGCGCCCTGCAAGTATGCGTCGCACAATAGCCATTGCCAGGTCAATGAGCGGAATTGCAAGTATGGTGAATGGGAGTATCAGTGGCAAAAATGTACTGCGCGAGTTTGATTGCGCAATTGCATTCAAATCTATCTGCCCCGTAAGAGTGATAGCACTTGCAGCAAGCAATAAGCCTAGAAGCATCGCCCCAGAATCCCCCATGAATATTTTTGCCGGATGAAAGTTGTGAGGCAAAAATCCAATACAAATTCCAACCAAAACTGCGGTGATAAGTGATGGGGCGCCTGCGCGATTGAAACCATTGACCACTGCAAGAATGTAAGAAAATATAAAGAATGCCGTTCCACAAATTGCCACAATTCCTGTAGCCAATCCATCTAGTCCGTCAACGAAATTGACGGCGTTGATTACAAGCATGACGAAAATAACTGTGATGACTTGTCCGATAGCCGGAGGAAGGGTCAAGATTCCATTGATGGGTAACCAAAGAATTTGCACTCCATGAAGAAGCAATATTCCACCGGCAAGAGCTTGCCCGGCAGATTTTGTTACGGCATCAAGGTCAAAACGATCATCTAGCGCTCCGAGCAACATGATGAATGTTGCAGCGAGGAAGATTCCTTGCGACTCGCGTCCAAATGATTTGCTCACCAGTGGAAGGTGACTAACAACTAAGAAGGTGAGTGACATAGCTCCCCACATCGCAATTCCGCCCCAACGTGGAGTCGTAGCTTTATGCACATCTCTTTCGCGAATCTTTACAAAGGCGCCGGATTGCATTGCAAAGCGGGCTACCCACGGAGTTATGAGAAAGCAGAGCGCTGCTGCGAAGCTTGCAGTTAAAAGATATTCACGCATTGAGAGTTAATTTATGCGCGAGGATAGACAGGGAACTTCGCGGTGAGAGTATGGACATCAGATCGAATTGCGGCAGCTTTACTTTCATCTCCGCCATCTTTAATTGCGCGTGCAATCAATGATGCAATTGCCTTCATCTCTGGAGCGCCCATTCCTTGGGTTGTTGTTGCAGCTGTTCCAACACGAATACCGCTAGTGACAGCAGCAGTTTCAGGATCAAATGGGATTGAATTCTTGTTCAGCGTGATGCCCGAAAGCCCACAACGTTCATCGGCAATTTTGCCCGTGATGCCAGTTCCACGAATATCCATGAGCGCCAAGTGTGTCGCAGTTCCCCCGGAAACCGCGCGCATTCCTTCACTTTCCAATGAAGCAGCAAGAGTTTGAGCATTTTCAATAACTTTCTTTGCGTACGCTTGATAAGCAGGGGTTGCAGCTTCTTTTAACGCAATCGCCTTTCCTGCAACCGCGCTCATGATGGGCCCGCCTTGCATACCCGGAAACACTGCTTTATCCAGTGCTGCTGCATGCTCAGCTTTTGAAAGAATCATTCCACCACGTGGTCCTCGAAGCACCTTGTGTGTCGTGAATGAAACTACATCAGCGTACGGAACGGGAGAAGGGATCGCTTTGCCAGCGACCAATCCAATGAAGTGAGCGGCATCCACCCACATGATCGCGCCAACCTCATCACAAATTTTTCGCACCGTTTCAAAATCAATGAGGCTTGGGTAGGCCGTTGCACCAGTAATAATAATTTTTGGCTTATGTTGGATTGCTAAATCTCGAAGTTCATCGTAATCAATGAGCTCATTATCTTGGCGCACGCCATAGGAAACAATGTTGTACCACTTGCCTGAAAAATTAACTTTTGCTCCATGGGTCAGGTGGCCGCCATGCGGAAGTGACATCGCAAGTACGGTATCCCCCGGATTAGTAAACGCTTTATATACGGCAACGTTTGCCGATGCTCCTGAGTGCGGTTGAAGGTTTGCATGTTCTGCGCCGAAAAGTGCTTTTGCTCGTTCAATACCAATTGTCTCGACCTTGTCGACTTCTTCGCATCCGCCGTAGTAACGCTTACCTGGATAGCCTTCGGCATATTTATTGGAAAGTGTTGAACCTAGGGCTGCAAGAACCGAAGGTGAGGTGAAATTTTCGCTCGCAATTAATTGTAAATTCTTTCGTTGACGATCAAGTTCGGTTAGCAGAAGCGTTGCAATATCTGGATCTTGAGATTCCAGAGCATCGAAATCGGGGCCAAAGAAAGTTGTCATGGCGTAAGCCTATTGCTAGCCCCGCGAAATTCCCGAAATGATCCCTTGGAGTTGCTCAAATGAGATATCTCCCTCACGAACCATCTCCAATCCTGAGATTCTCTGACGCACAACAGTGGAACGGCCAGATGCTTCAAGTGGTCCTTCATCTATATAAATTCCAACATCAGATGGCAGCGCCGGGACATAATTGATATCTAAGGTGGGTGCAAGGCCCGCTACCGATGCTGAAGCAACTGCGAGCGGACCACTCTCTCGGAGTACTTCAAGTAGAAAATTCTGAGAAGGAATACGAAGTGCAAATTCATCGAGTGAACCTCCATCGCCCAGATCCCAACTTAATCCTTGCTGAGGCGCCAACAACAAGGTGAGTGCGCCAGGCCAGAATTTTTCTGCCAGCAATGCTGCTTCTCCATCAAAATTTCTAGCAACTCCAGATACGGTTTTGATTTCACCGACAAAAACCTGAGAAGCAGTTCCTGGTTCAGATCCCCTGATTGCGCGAATTCGATCCAGACCTTGAGAGTTGAAGGCATCAACCGCGTAGATGTATCCAAACTCGGATGCCAAAACAGCGACATTGCCGGTACGAATATTTCTTAGAACCGTGTCTTTTGCAGCACCACGATCTTCAGATTTAAGCGATAAGAAATCTCCCACGAATTTATCCTAACTCTTCCAATTTACGCGCGAGGGAGCCATCAACAAAGGCATGAATCTTCGTTCCTTGCTCTGAATAATCTTCAGAGAGAATTTCACCACGTTCGTGAATTGCAGAAACCAAATCCCCGCGACTAAATGGAATAAGTGCCGTAATTTCAATTCGAGGCTTAGGGAGAGAAGTCTCAATGGCTTTAAGAACAGTTTCCATTCCAAAACCCGTACGGGCTGAAAATGCAAAACTATTGGTCTCTTCGCGAAGTAGCTGCATAAGCACTTCAGGTAGCGCAATATCGGCTTTGTTAATCGCAATAATCTCAGGGATATCTCCCCCGCCAATTTCATTAATGACTTCACGCACTGCACGAATTTGCTCACGAGGATCCGGGTGAGAACCATCGACAACGTGCACGATTAAGTCCGATTGGGACACTTCTTCTAGGGTTGATTTGAATGCTTCCACAAGTTGGTGAGGTAAATGACGAACAAATCCAACAGTGTCCGACAGGGTGAAAATACGTCCGTCAGATGTTGTGGATTTGCGAACCGTTGGATCCAAAGTTGCAAAGAGTGCATTCTCAACAAGAACACCAGCATTTGTAAGCCGATTCATCAAGGATGACTTTCCAGCATTTGTGTATCCGGCAATTGCTACCGAGGGAATATTGTTTCGTCGACGTTCCTGCCGCATTGTGTCGCGGGCAGTTTTCATCTCTTTTATCTCGCGGCGAAGTTTTGCCATCTTGTCATTAATACGTCGGCGATCAGTTTCAATCTTTGTTTCACCAGGTCCACGCCCGCCGATACCACCGGCTTGTCGTGAAAGTGAATCACCCCAACCACGAAGGCGTGGAAGCAAATATGACATTTGAGCCAACTCAACTTGAGCCTTACCTTCACGCGACTTTGCATGTTGAGCAAAAATATCAAGAATGAGCGCAGTGCGGTCAATCACTTTAACTTTTACTTTTTGTTCAAGAGTTCGCAGTTGAGCAGGTGAGAGCTCTCCATCGCAGACAACTGTGTCTGCCCCTGTCGCCATAACTGTTTGACGAAGTTCTTCTACTTTTCCGGAACCAATAAATGTTGAAGCATCTGGTTTGTCACGGCGCTGAATAAGAGCGTCCAATACTTGCGAGCCTGCTGTTTCCGCTAGCGCAGCAAGTTCTTTGAGGGAATTCTCCGCATCGATTGCAGTTCCTTCTGTCCAAACGCCAACCAGTACAACTTTTTCAAGACGAAGCTGGCGATATTCAGCATCAGAAATATCCTGAAGTTCTGTTGATAATCCGGCGACTCTGCGAAGAGCTTGGCGATCTTGCAAATCTTGTTGCGAACTTTCAGCGTAATTGGCATCACTTTCGGCGGCATCAAACTCGGCGGCTGCCATCGCTGATTCGCGCAAAAGTTGATCGATATCTAAATCAAGAGGCTCATCTTTCACAAATATTTACTCACATCAACATCTTTAACGAGTACCGCTGGACCAATAAGTGTGGCATTGCTATGCCCGTCGGTATCTACAACCAACCGCCCGCCAGGTGGATTAATGATCCAATGAGATGGCAGAGATTTTTTTGACTGAAGAGTCGCGGCAAGTGCAACTGCGCAAGTACCTGTGCCGCAGGATTGAGTTTCCCCGACGCCACGTTCATGGACCCGCATGGCAAGTTCACCATTTGGTAATACCTGCACAAATTCAACGTTTACACCTTCTGGATATGCCTCACGTGGATCCACAATTGGCGCAGTGAGTAAATCTCCAGCTTCCGCAAGATCATCAACAAAGACAACGGCATGAGGATTGCCGACATTGATGTTGTAACCCGGCCAGGATTTTTCTCCGACCGTAACTGCAACTTCTGGATATTCATCATCAATGACCGCTTTACCCATATTTACTGAGATGTCATCAACAGCCGGAACCGCTAGATAACGCATTCCTGCTCGAGTATTTATTCCGAAAATTCCTTCGCCTTGATGCCCACGCTCGACAAGATAACGCGCCATGAGGCGAATACCATTGCCACACATTTCTGCAATCGATCCGTCAGCATTGCGATAATCCATAAACCATTTTCCATCTTGCTTCACAATGCGGATAACTCCGTCAGACCCAACTCCCGATTTTCTATTACAGATACGTTGCACTTGTTCTGCGGTTAAAGAAAGCTCGCCCTCCGGATCAAAGAGCAGCACAAAATCATTGTGTGTTCCATGGCCGTAGGTTGCAATCATGATTTGATAATAGACGCTAGAACGCGCTCGAGGCGAACTTCTAAAGGGGCGGGTTCAAGCCAATGAATTCGAGCATCTCGGTTAAACCATGTTTCCTGTCGCCGTGCGTATTGGCGAGTAACGATCTTCGTATCGGTCTTTGCATCCACGCTAAGGCCCATACCAGCTGCAATTATCTGGGCATAACCTAGCGCCGCTTGCGCAGTCTTTGCCTGAAGAAGACCTTCACTTATTAACTTTTCAACCTCTGCCTCGAGCCCGCGTTCCCACATTTTTTCTACGCGTTGATCAATTCGCTCATCTAAAAGCGCACGATCCATCCGCAACCCAAATTGTTGTGCTTGTGGATACTTTGTGGAATTGGCGCGTGGCAGATTGGCAGTAAAAGGCTTGCCAGTAATTTCTATTACTTCAAGAGCTCGAACAACACGTCGAATATTCTCTTTAGGAATTGCAACTGCAGCAGCTGGATCAAGAGTTGCTAAGCGCGCATGTAGGGCCGCTGCCCCAATTTGTTCTGCTTGGGCTTCAATCTTGGCGCGAACTTGCGGATCAGTATCTGGAAAATTGAGATCATCCAAAATTGCTTTTATGTACAAGCCCGTTCCACCAACGACGACAACTGGTGTATTGGCCTTTAAAAGTTCATCAATCTTTGCGCGTGCAATCTCTTGGTACCAAGAAACAGTTACATCCGTTTTAACATCCACGATGTCGAGCAAGTGGTGGGCTATGCCCTGACGCTCATCCAGAGAGAGTTTTGCAGTCCCGATATCCATTCCACGATAGAGCTGCATCGAATCGGCATTAACAATCTCTGCGCCTATTTTCTTTGCTACCTCAACAGCGAGATCGCTTTTACCTGTTGCGGTAGCTCCACAAATAAAAACTAGCGTCATGAACCGTGAATCAATTTCAGCTTTGCAAGTGAGGGCATTCCAATCATGATCGGCTCGGGGCCAATTTCAGCGATTCGCGCAGCATGTGCTTCCCCGCCGCGAGTTTTGCGGACTGATTGAATTTCCTCAGCAACCATAAAGTTAGGAGCTGCTTTGGTAATTTTCCCCATAACCATATCTCCAGGACGCGCGTCCACTCCTTCAGGAATATGGACAAGTCTGAAATCTGGCGTACGAGTATCGCGGTTTTCAGTTACAAGCAGTTCATAACTCTTACCTAGGGAAGCGTCGTTAATTTCCTCAGAAATGCGCTGTTGAACACTGTGTAGGCGTCCATATCGATCTGCCATCGTTGCGTCATCGATTTGATTGGGCATTGTTGCCGCCGGAGTTCCAGGGCGCTTTGAGTACTGGAAGGTGTAGGCGGCAGTAAATCTTGCTTCTTCCACAACTTCTAGCGTCTGTGCAAAATCAGATTCGGTCTCGCCTGGAAAGCCCACAATAATGTCTGTTGTTATTCCTGCATCCGGAATGGCAGAACGCACTCGATCGATAATTCCCATATATTTTTCGCGGCGGTATGAGCGGCGCATTGATTGCAAAATTGTGTCAGATCCTGATTGCAGTGGCATGTGTAGATGTGGCATGACGGAAGGTGTTTGCGCCATCGCATCAATTACATCATCGGTGAAATCACGTGGATGCGGTGACATGAAGCGAAGTCGCTCAAGCCCATCGACGCTGCCGACTTGACGCAAAAGAGAAGCGAATCCGCCGTTCTTATATGCATTCACATTTTGACCCAAGAGAGTTATTTCAACGACTCCTTGATCAACAAGGGCTCTTACCTCTTTGAGAATATCGACTTCTTCTCGATCCTTTTCGACCCCTCGCAATGACGGGACAATGCAGAAGGTGCAGGTGTTGTTGCATCCAACCGAGATGGATACCCATGCGCTAAATGCCGAATGTCGACGCGAAGGAAGAGTCGAAGGGAAATGCTCAAGAGCTTCCTTTATTTCAACTTGTGACTCTTCTTCAATGCGTGAGCGTTCAAGAAGGGCAGGAAGTGAACCAATGTTATGCGTACCAAAAACAACATCTACATACGGGGCGCGTTTGATGATGCTCTCTTGGTCTTTTTGCGCCATGCATCCACCGACGGCAATTTGAAAATTACGGTTCTTCTTCTTTATCGGAGCGAGAAAACTTAAACGTCCATAAAGTTTGTTATCGGCATTCTCGCGGACGGCGCAAGTATTGAAAACAACTAGATCTGGCTCGCTACCTTCAAGTGCCTGGGTGTAACCGGCATCAAGAAGTAGTCCTGCAATCCGCTCACTGTCGTGCACATTCATTTGACAGCCGTATGTTTCTACGACAAAGGAACGGGCGCTCATTCCCTAATCTTATTGGGACTCTGTGCCCGTCAATTCACGAATAATCCGCGAAGTCAGGCCTCCAGAGAAGCCTTTGCGCGAAAGTGCACCTGAAATACGACTGTATATCTTCTCGGGTTCAAGGTGGGAACACGAGCGATACTTTCGTTCGGCGAGGGCGTATGCAAGCTTGTATTCACTTTCATCGTCAATCTCTTCCATCGCTTCATCAATGATGTCTTGAGCCACACCTTTGACGCGAAGCTCTTGAATGATTAGCCGCTTACTCATCTTTTTTTGGCGCTGGCGAGATTCTGACCAGAGCTGAGCAAATTCCAAATCATTGAGCAAGCCCTCAAGTTCCAACTGATCAAGAACAGCGTCTGCAACCTCTGCTTGCGCGTTGCGCTTGATCAGGTGGGTATGAAGTTCGGCCCTACTCCGAGCACGAGGAGCGAGGGCGTAAAGCGCCACGTTCATCGCGTCGGAGTAAGTAAGTGCCTCTGAATCAGTTTTAGAAATCGACATCAGCGCCGACTTCATCAATCTCAGCAACGAGTGCTGGATCAACGGCGGTCGGTGCGCTCGATTCACGAATCTGCTTCTCGATATCGTTAGCAAGATCTGGGTTATCGATAAGGAATGAGCGAGCATTTTCTTTACCTTGGCCAAGTTGATCACCGTTATAGGTGTACCAAGCACCAGACTTCTTTACGATTCCAAGTTCAACGCCAAGGTCAATGAGTGAGCCTTCACGTGAGATTCCAACACCATAAATAATGTCGAATTCTGCTTGCTTGAATGGAGGAGCCATCTTGTTCTTAACAACCTTTACGCGAGTACGGTTACCCACTGCGTCTTGGCCATCCTTAAGAGTTTCGATACGACGGACATCAAGACGAATGGAAGCGTAAAACTTGAGTGCCTTTCCGCCAGTAGTTGTCTCTGGAGTTCCAAAGAAAACACCGATCTTGTCGCGCAACTGGTTGATGAAGATTGCAGTTGTATTTGATTGATGAAGTGCGCCAGTCATCTTTCGAAGTGCTTGTGACATTAAGCGAGCTTGGAGACCCATATGGGAATCGCCCATCTCGCCTTCAATTTCAGCACGTGGTGTAAGTGCTGCGACAGAGTCAACAACAACAATATCTAGCGCGCCAGAACGAACCAACATATCCATAATTTCAAGTGCTTGTTCACCTGTATCTGGTTGTGAAACAAGGAGAGCATCAATATCAACACCGAGTTTGCGTGCATACTCTGGATCCAGCGCATGTTCAGCATCGATGAATGCAGCAATGCCGCCATTCTTCTGTGCATTTGCAATTGCATGCAGAGCAACAGTTGTCTTACCTGATGATTCAGGTCCATAAATTTCTACGATGCGACCTCGTGGCAATCCGCCAATTCCAAGTGCAACATCCAATGCGACAGAACCAGTTGGAATTACTTCCATAATCTGTGGTCCGCGATCGCCCATCTTCATAACTGATCCCTTACCGAACTGACGCTCGATTTGGGCTAGGGCACTATCAAGGGCTTTTGAGCGATCTAGTGACGCTCTATCGGCGGCCTTATCTATTTTCTCTGGCTTTTCAGCGGCCATGGTGTGAACCTTTCATCGTTCATCTGGTTGGTGATTAACCAACGTCTCGGTCCAGAAGGTACGGAATACCACCGACGGCCTAGGCGCTTGCCTGGCGGAAGTGTGGAACCGCTCTGGTTGGGTATATCCGGGGGTATTCCCGAATGAACGAATACTACCGAACAACTGTTCGAACAGGCAAGACACGCCCAAATCGAGCAGCAAAGGAATCTGAATTGTGGGCAACAACGAGGATGCCCCGCTCCTGCGCGAGAGTAATAATCAAATCCAGAGCACGCTCTTGGTGGACAGCATCCTGGGCGCTGAGGGGTTCATCTAGGAGATAAAAAGAGGAATCTTGAATGAGGGCCAATGCCACGCTTGCTCGCTGTTGTTGGCCAAGAGATAGCTCGGTGACTTTGAGTTGCGCAATCTCCCCAATTTCAAGAGCGTCCAATACGTCTGTGTAATGAGTCGCCCGTCGGGTAACAGGGATTATGTCAAGGAGTTGGCTGACAGTAAATGCCAAATCGAAAATTCGACGCTGCGGAGCGATGGATCGTAGTTGTGATTGTTCACGTGCTGACAGGCTTGTGATGTCCAAACCGCCCATAGTGATTGACCCCGATGTCGGAGCGAGTACTCCCCCGATGAGATTGACCAGTGTTGTTTTACCAGAACCGTTAGCTCCAGTTAGCAGCGTTGCAAATTTGAGAGGAATGTCTGCACTGAAATCTTCAAAGATAGTTTTTGAAGGACGAGAATATGAAAGTTTCTTTATCTCAATCATGATCGACCCACTGGCTTCGCGCAAGACGCAATAAAACAATGAGAGCTGGCGCACCGATAATCGAAGTCAAAAGTCCAAGTGGAATCTCGCGCGGGCTGGCCACGGTACGGGCCAGTAGGTCGGCAAGCATCAAAAGTGTTGCACCCACGAGGGCGCTCATCAAGAGCATTGGTCGATGCTTTGGGCCAATCAGCAAACGAACAATATGTGGAACAAGTAATCCTACGAATGCAATTGCTCCAACTGCGCTGACGCTAGCCCCAACTAACAGAGCCATTGAAATGATTGCCGCGTAACGAAGTTTTCGTGGATTCATTCCGATGAAATGCGAAGTTGAATCGCCAAGGCTGTACCCATCAAGTGAAGGCGCGATGAGAAAAGCAAGAATCAACCCAATACAAACAAAGGGTGCAAGCAGTTTCACTGTTGAATTATTTAAGAGAGTGAGAGATCCAAAATTCCAGAAAGTTAATGATTGAACCCCCGGTTTGGGAGAAATCGAAATAATAAGACCTGCGATAGCCGTGAGAACTGCCGAAATTGCCACGCCAGTAAGTAGAAAACCATTCCCTTTATTTGGGGTAAGGAGTTGGACTAAAGAAGCTGCAATGATTGCAAACCCAATAGCTACGCCGATATTTACTACCGAGCCATATGTTGCGATACCTGTAGTTATGACTGTGATGGACCCTAAGGTTGCCCCACTGGACAGACCGATGAGCGTAGGTTCTGCCAAGGGGTTACGAAATATTGATTGAGCCAATCCACCGGCGACTCCCAAGCCAGCACCAATTATCAATGCTCCGAGAGCACGCGGAAAGCGCACATCCCAAACGGTTACAGCATCAACGGAATCGTGTTTGCCTATGAGAGAGAAAACCGAGTGCGAAAGGTGGAGGATTCCGGTGCGAAGAGAAATTACAAAGAGCACTGCTGCAAGAGTTGCCAAAAGAATCGAGATTAAAACTTTTCTCATTTCTGATGTGCCGCCTTTTCAATCTCTGCCCGAAGCTTAGGTAGTAAGGCTACTGAGCGCGGGCCAAAAGAGAGCAATAGCGAGTCATCCACTGTGACCACAGCGCGATTTTTTCCAGCCGGCGTCTGCGCGATTCCAGGAAGTTGAATTAACCCATCGATTCCATTTACAGATTGCAGCCCCTTAGTCATCAAAAGTAGAACATCAGGTTGTATCGAAATCAACTCTTCTGCGCTCATGGCATTGAAGGGATGTGGGAGTGTTTCTGCGCCAACATCTCTCATCCCGATTGCCGTGAGCAGTGAATCTGCTCCTGATCCTTTTCCGCCGATTAAGTAGATTGCAGATGTACCTCTGACATACAGAAATGCTACTTTTATTGAGCTCTTTGCAAACGATGATTGTGAAATTTGATTGGAAAGTAAAAGTCCAGCTTGTGGCACTCCAATTGCTGCTGCCACGGCTTTTTCCTTTAAGGCAACATCAGCCAAATTAAATGGATCAGTAATAGTAATTATGCGAATTCCACTCTTACGCAATGTATTTATCGCGCTCTGAGGTGATGTATTTGAATCAATCAAAATAAGATCTGGTTTTTGCGAAAGAACATTTTCGGTGGAGACTGTATGTCCGGGATTGTCGATGGGTATTGAACGCATCTGCGGTAGGTTTGAAGCAACATCTCTACCCACCAACACTGATTGATAACCAAGAGCTGCGATGATTTCAGCACTTCCATTTGCAAGAGCTACGACACGTTTTGATGAAGGAATCTCTGAAGAGTGAACGATTGGTAGTGCGATATCCGTCGCAGAAATATCCGACACTGAACTCTTCTGTGTCGAGCAACCAGTCACCAACAGGCTCACCAGCAGCGCAGTAATTATCACCTTCTTCACAGGAATCAGTATGTCAAACCTTTACCCGACGCGGATGAATGAGTTGTCGGGTAACACAATCAAAGAAGGGATTTATATTTCTCTCATGTTCAAAAAGATTGCTATCGCAGGTGTTTTACTTGCAGCACTCTTAGCAAGCCCAGCGCAGGCCTTAGTGGGCCAACACGGTGAGATTCTTAAAGTATCAAAGACAACGGGAATCAAATCTGGTGACAAACTCGTCATTACAGGTCAACACTTTGATGAGACCGTGGGCATCTATGTCGCGATGTGCACAATAGTTAAAGCAGGCATTCTGCCTACTCCGTGTGGTGGAGGAATTGATGAAACCGGAGCTACTGGCTCCTCAATTTGGATTTCCTCAAATCCGCCATCGTACGGAGTCGGATTAGCAAAGCCCTTCCAACCCGGCGGGCGATTTAGCGTCTTGATAAAAGTTTCACCCATGATTGGGAAGATTGATTGCCGCTCTACAAAGTGCGCAATTTACGTTCGAGCCGATCACACTCGCGGAGATGATCGCACTCACGATTTAGCCATTCCGCTTTCATTCACTACCAAAAAATAATCAACCACAGGAGAATATATGCGTCGATTAATTTCAGCTCTGGCAGCTACTGCACTAGTAATAGCTCTCGCCCCTTCAGCAATGGCTCAAACTTCTGTGCAAGGTGGACCCCTTACCAATCTCAATCTTGCTGGCGACAAGATTCATCTCTCCCTATCCGGTTACCCAACTGCGCATGGTCTTTATATATATCAAGCAGTAAAGCCTGATGCTGGCACCCGTCCAACACTCATCAATACCGCTTCACAAGTATGGGTGGGAACTGCAACGGGAGCTACAGATCCAAAGGGCGATATCGTAGTTAACGTTGATAACGGCCATGCTTGGAACGCAGATTGCGCCCATCAAATATGTGGAATTTTTATTCGTATGGACCATACGGCGCCTGCAGATACTTCAGAAGATCAATTTATTCCAATCACTTTTGCGGCATCGAGCACTCCCGTAGCGGCGGCGCCTGCAGATACTCTTGCAGTTAAAATTGATGGTGTTGATGCCAAAGAAAACGTGCCAGGAATGATCGCTTACCGCCAAGTTGTAACTTTCACTGCAAATTCTGGTTCTGGGGCTCCCGTAACTTTGAAGTCATACACACCAGATCTTTGCCCACTTACCGGAAATACGGTTACGGCACTTAAAGGCTTTGGACAATGTGACATCGCAGTAACTGTCGGAAGTAAGTCTTCTCACTTCCCATTTATCGTGGGATTAGGAAGCCAAAGCGTTAAGAGTTCTTACATGAGCAAAGTAGGAAAGAGCATTTCACTTGATAAGGTCAGTAACTTTGGTGAGAGCATTAAATATCTTTCAACAACACCGAAGGTGTGCTCAGTTAAAGGTTCGACTCTCAAAGCAATCAAAAGTGGCAATTGCCTTATAACTGCGAAGGCTGTTGGAACTGAGAACTATTCATTGCTTACTGCAAAAATAATAGTAACTATTAAATAATTAAACAGTCAGAGCTCGGAGTCCAGCTAACGCAAATGTAACTGCGTTCTGGATTTCTAGCTCGGCATCATTTCCGGCGTCAATGCGTGTGCTCGCGGCATCTGTGACACTCTGCAAAAATGCTGCAGCAGAGGCAATCTCCTTGATTCCAGTTTGAGAGAGTGCTTCGCGTAAAGGGGAGATTAGACGGCGGTGTCCCATCGCAATTTCTTCCTTACGATATTCAGGGGTTGAAACTGTGTTCAGGCTCTTGACCAACATATGGCGACCATCTTCAACATATCGAAGGCCTTCGGCGATCCATAATTCAATTTTTTCAAAAGGGTCGGTGGCATCTTTGATTGCTTCAGCAAGGCGCGTGGTGTAGTAATCCAACTCTTCCACTACCAGGTCAGCGATTAAATCAGCTGAGCTAGAAAAATACTCGTAGATTGAACTGCGGGATAAACCTGCTTTTTGCGCTACTGCGGAAACAGTTACGGCTTGCGCTCCCCCGACCATCGCCAATTCCAGTGCTGCGCCAATTAGTTGCTGGCGACGTAACTCGCGGTTAGCAACGATTGAGGAAGCTTGAATCTTTGGCACCTTGTAATTCTCGCACTCTTTCTAGAATTAGCGAAACTTTGCCGGCATTTCGGGATTATGAGCAACAATGGCTCTCCAGATATCCCCAGCTTCCATCCCCATATCGAGAGCTTGATTAACTGTTTGGCCACCTAATTCAGAGTGAACGATATCTCTAGCGTAGGTATCAGAATCTGGAAAATAATCGCTCATACGTGTGCGAAGTTCAGTAATGCGCATTTAGAGAAGAGTGGCCAATTTCGCTGATTGTTCACGCGATTGAGATTCAGTAAGAGGTGAAGTAAATTGTGCGAGCAGCCAACGAAGGATGAGTCCCACATTGTTCTCATTCGCGCCAAAAGTATCTGCAAGATTGCGATGAACCGATATCCATAGTGGATGATCAGAAATGGTAATGAGTTTGACGATGTCATCGTGGTCGGTTTCAACCATCTTAGCCAGCGCAGTATCAGTTGAAATTTCACGAGAGAGTGTGAATAGTGCAGCTTCTTTACTTTCGGCGTTCATAGCCATCTCAGAAAGGCGATTAATTTCTGATTCAACGATTGCAACCATCATCTCTTCGCGATCAGCAAAATGATTGTAGATAGTTGCTCGTGATATTTCAGCGCGTGCTGCAATGTTTACAAGATTAGATTCGTAGGAACCAACTTCTGCAATAACAATTTTTGCTCCGCCAAGTATTGCCTCGCGAGAACGTTGATGTGTAGCCATTTGCTTTGCGTATTTCTGGGGCGAAGGCACCTTAAGCGGCAGCTTCGTCCACAACGATGAGAGTTGGTGCTTCAGCAATTCTGATTTGGAGCGCTACATCCACAAGAACGGATGCAAGAGTTAATTCAAGTGCCATGCAAATTGAATTGAGAAGTTCAGATGACGCTTCTTTCTGACCTCGTTCAACCTCAGAAAGGTAACCGAGTGATACTCGCGCACTCTTAGCCACTTCGCGCAGGGTACGACCTTGAGCCACGCGTGCAGAACGCAACGTGGAACCGAGGTGGGTACGAAGTAAGGTCACGAGGAAAGAATACGCGCAAATGTAGCCAGCGCGCTCATTATTGTTGCGTTTCTTACCGCTTCACGGTCTCCGCTGAGGGAAAGCGCCACGGAAATGGTCTCTTTTTTCGATGCGATCGCAATCCACACTGTTCCAGCTTTTTGGCCATATGCCTTTCCTGGGCCGGCCACTCCTGTGGTTGCAATTGCAAAATCAGATTTCATCTCAGCCCGAATAGCCTGCGCCATTTCAATCGCAACTCGCTCTGAAACAGCAGTTTCCTTTTTCAGAAGGGCCGATGTAATTCCTAGAAATTTTTTCTTGCTCTGATCGGAATAAGAAACCACTCCGCCGAGGAATACTTCTGATGAACCAGCGATCGATGTGATTTCGAAAGCAAGCCCGCCCCCAGTAATTGATTCAGCTGTGGCCAGGGTCAGATTTTTCTTTTTTAGCTGCTTCACTACCAGCTGGGCTAGCTCATTCATCTTTGTAAGACTTTCTTAAAATAGTCATAACCAGAGGTCATCGTAAGAGCGATGGCAATCGCCATAAAGATATCTCGTGGCAGGTGAAGGTAGGAAGGCAGCGGGAGAATATAGAACCCAACTCCAAATCCCTGGAAAAGTGTCTTAAGTTTGCCACCCTTGCTCGCTGGGATGACACCATCCTTTATCACGATTAGTCTGAGCAAAGTCACTGCAATTTCGCGCGTCAAAATAATTATTGTGACAATCCACCACAGCTTGCCAAGAATTGAAAGGCCAATCATGGCTGTGCCGATAGCAATTTTGTCTGCTACTGGATCTAGAAATGCTCCAAAACTTGTAATTTGTTTACGGGAGCGTGCGATTCGACCATCAAAGAAATCGGTGAGACCTATTGCAAAGAAACCACACCAGGCAAGGATCTGCCAATTACGTTCATTACCGCCATTTTTAAAGAGTGCATAAGCGCAAAATGGAACTGCAAGAATTCTAAGCACGGTAAGAAAATTAGGTAGATTTATATTTTTCTTCATAGCGGCTGTGCCACCAAATCAACGCCAGCAACATCAGTCACTATGGCATCGACATACTCGCCAACGCGGAATTTGTTACGGGATTGAATAAAAGTGGAGCCATCTACTTCTGGTCCTTGGTGTTCAGATCGCCCCTCTTGGAGTTCGGCATCTTCTATGAGAACTCGAACTTTCTCACCGATACGCTCTTCGGCGCGTTGAAGAAGCAACTCATCTACTAAAGTTGAAAGCCCCTCCGTCCTTTGATGGATGAGATCCTCATCCAACTTTCCTTCCAAGGTAAGCGCTTCTGTTTTATCTTCATCCGAATACCCAAATACGCCAATGGCATCAAGGCGGGCTTCATTAAGGAAGTGAATGAGCTCTTGGTATTCATCCTCAGTTTCACCGGGGAACCCAACAATAAAGTTTGAGCGAATTCCAGCTTCTGGAGCGAGCGCACGAATCTGGTCAATTAAGTGAAGGAACTTCTCGCCATCTCCAAATCTGCGCATTCTGCGGAGCAGCGTTCCACTTGCATGCTGGAATGAAAGGTCAAAATAGGGAATAACTTTCTCGGTTGAAACCATTGCTTGCAGAAGTGAAGGGCGCATCTCAGCCGGTTGAAGGTAGGACAAGCGAATGCGTTCGACTCCATCGATGGCTGCCAGCTGCGGCAATAACTTTTCCAACACAGTCATATCCCCGAGGTCTTTGCCGTACGAGGTGGTGTTCTCGCTGACTAAGAAGAGCTCGGAAACGCCTTGACTTACGAGCCAGTGGGCATCATCCAGAATTTCAGTTGGACGCCGAGAGACAAATGCACCTCTAAAGATGGGGATTGCGCAGAATGAGCAACGGCGGTCACAACCTGTGGCAATTTTGAGTGGAGAAATAGGCGCGTTATCTAAACGAGTTCTTTGGGGAGCTTTTACTTCTACCGAAGCCTGCCTTTCACTCGGCGCAATAGGAAGAAGGGAGCGTCGATCCTTGGGCGTATGTGCTTGTATATGCCCGCCGCTAATAATCGTATTGAGACGCGCAGAAATGTCTACGTAGTCATCAAATCCGAGGATGGCATCTGCTTCTGGGAGAGCATCAGCAAGTTCTTTTCCGTATCGCTCAGCCATACATCCAACAGCTACAACCGCCTGAGTTTTTCCGTGTCCTTTGAGTGCATTTGCTTCAAGTAGCGCATCGACAGAGTCTTTTTTCGCACTTTCAATAAAACCACACGTATTTACAACTGCAACATCGGCTTCTGCTGGATCCGATACAAGAATCCACCCATCAGCAGCAAGTCGTCCAGCTAATTCTTCAGAATCCACATCATTGCGGGCGCAACCCAGAGTAACGAGAGCAACAGTCTTTGGTTGTTTTGTTTGGGTGCTCATTGGCACCACTCTACCGGGTAAGGGTGAGTCAGCCAGCAATTACAGGTGAAACCGCGCTTGCAGCGTTATATGAATTTGGACCATATTGAAGATACTTCACTTCACCCAATGCTCCTGGTGTTCCAATTGACTTGCCATTCAATGTCATCGTAACTGCTCCTGCATTTCCAAGAGTGACATTAATTAATTTCGAAGCATCAAAACTCTGACTCTGTCCTGTTGTGATTTTACCGGTAAAAAGACTTGCGCCATTTGCATCAGTAACAGCAATCCAGGTTGTTCCACGATCAGCTGAAATCAGCAGGTTTCCAGTAGGTGAACCTACGGGAGTGGTAGCAGCCTGGGTTGCTGGAACGGCGACGGATTTCGCTGTTGCAGAAACTTTAGTTGAGTGAGTGCTCTTGGTTGTTGACTTGAAAAAAGAATTTGCAGTCGGTACGAGAATCATCAATCCAACGACGACTGCAGCAGTTGAAGCCATAAATTTATAGGTCATCTTTGGAAGCGCACGTTGTGGCTTGCGACTTGTTGCACTGTTCTCGGTAAGTAGATCAATCATGGGACGATCAACTTCTCCGGTCGTCGCTTCAAATTCGGTTATGAGGCGGTCCAAATCTGCGTTAACAAATTGACCGATGGTACGAATGTGACCCCGTGCATATGCATTTCCACCGCATGATTGAAATTTTTCACACTCTAAATCGCGAATAACTTCTGCGCGAATGCGTGTTTTTGTTGCTATTTGCTCAACAGAATATCCCGCGGCTTCACGAGCCTCGCGTAGATATGTACCAACAGACATTCTGGACCTTCAATCAAATGGGGAATTTGAATTTCTTGGAGGCCAATGATAAAACGAATTACAAGAATTCAACAAGCCCGTACAAATCTTGCTGAGCGTGAGGGCAAGCACTCACCCTAAGAATCCCCCGAACTGGGGTCAGTTGAAACCCTGAATCTCCTCAAGGACATCTGGCATCTGCTCGGCGTTAATCAATACTTCACGAGCTTTTGAACCTTCCGAAGGACCGACAATTCCACGGCTTTCCATCAAATCCATTAAGCGACCAGCTTTCGCAAAACCAATACGCAGTTTTCTTTGTAACATTGAAGTTGAACCAAATTGAGTTCCAATAACTAATTGAATTGCTTGCAATAAGAGATCCATATCATCGCCAATATCATTTTCCACAATTTTAGATTTAATTGGCGCATTTAAATCAATACGATAAACCGGCTGCAACTGCGATTTAACAAAAGAGACGACCGCTTCTGCTTCGCGTTCTGAGACATATGCTCCTTGAATCCGAACAGGCTTACTTGCGCCCATTGGGAGAAATAGTCCATCGCCTTGGCCAACAAGCTTCTCAGCCCCCGGTGTATCTAAAATAACTCTTGAATCGGCAAGGGAGGATGTCGCAAATGAGAGCCTCGAGGGAACGTTCGCCTTAATTAAACCAGTCACGATGTCAACACTCGGACGTTGCGTTGCAAGGACCAAGTGAATTCCAGCAGCTCTTGCGAGCTGTGTAATTCTTACGATTGATTCTTCAACTTCCCGAGCTGCAACCATCATTAAATCTGCAAGCTCATCAACTATTACAAGAAGATATGGATAAGGTTCAAGAATTCGCTCACTTCCGTCTGGAAGTTTAATCTTCGCTGCACGGACTGCTTTATTGAAATCATCGATATGTCTAAATCCAAAGGCTGATAGATCGTCATATCGTTGATCCATTTCACGGACCACCCAGGCAAGAACATCTGCTGCTTTCTTTGGGTTTGTAATGATAGGAGCAATCAAATGAGGAATACCTTCATATGAATTAAGTTCCACCCGCTTGGGATCAATCATGACCATTCGAACGTCATCTGGCGTAGCCCTCATCAAGACAGAAACAATAAGTGAATTAATCATCGAAGACTTGCCTGCGCCAGTTGCACCGGCAACGAGCAAATGAGGCATCTTCGCTAGATTGGCACAAACAAATGCACCTTCGACATCTTTACCTAATGCAACCACCATAGGATGGGGATCATTCATTGAAACAGGGGAACGTAAAACATCCCCTAAATAAACTATTTCACGATCAGTATTTGGTATTTCAATTCCTACAGCTGACTTTCCAGGTATCGGAGAAAGAATTCGAACATCCCCGCTTGCAACTGCATAAGAAATATTCTTTGAAAGTGCAGTGATTGCTTCCACTTTGACACCAGAACCGAGTTCAACTTCGTAACGCGTGACCGTAGGTCCTCGCATAAAGCCCGTTACCGCAGCTTCCACATTGAATTGTTCGAAGACTTGGGTGAGCGCTGCTACGACGGTTTCGTTAACTTTCGACTTGCCCTTGCTTGCTGGGCCACCTTTGAGTAAATCCATTGATGGAAGTGTGTAAGTTGAATCGGCGGCAAGAAGCAATTGGTGAGCCGGCCCGGTGGGAGCAGGGGCCTTTACCGGAGTTACTCGTTGGCTGGAGGGAACCTCTACTGTGAATTCTTGATCGAATTCTTCTTCATCAAGATCTTCGGGCTCCTCTGCATGTGAAAAATCTTGAACGAGTGGGGTATCAAATGCAGGAGTATCGGAGATTTCGAATTCTTCTGCGCTTTCTGCACGCGCAGCACGGACATCTGACAACCTGCCCCGCGACCAGTGGAATACAGATGCAATGCGTTCAAATATTCGGGAGACCGGGGTTGCTGATACAACAAGGAGCCCAAACAAGAGCAATAAAATCAAAATTGGCACTGCGAGAATATTTGTCATGAGTCCAACGAGAGGAGTTGCAACTCCATAACCAAGCCAGCCGCCGCCGCCCTGCATCGCCGTCTTGCCCAAATCTCCTACAGAGCCATTAAAGATATGAACCAGGCCAGTTGTGGTCAGGAGCAGAACAATGGTGCCTACGGTGATCCGACCTGTTGCTCGACTTTCATCTGGAGTTCGAAAAAGTCTGAATGCAAAGAATAAGAAAATCAGTGGGGTGAGGTAAGCAAGTTTGCCAACTGCGCCAAATAAGCCCGCCCTAATTACATCTCCAACTGCATTATTCAGATGAAACCAAGTGCCTGCTGCAGATATAAGTGCAAAAATAACTATAAGGAATGCGAAACCATCACGTTGATGCTCCGGATCTAGTTCTTGAGCACCTCTAAATACAAAACGAATCACACTGCCAATCGCTTTTGCAATCAGCCGCCAAATACCGCTCAGGCCACGCAGAAATAACCCAATGAATGAACTCTTCTTTGGGGAGGATTTCGCTTTCTTACCTTTGGCCATATACCTCTAAGCCTAAAGAATGAGTTACTCCATGGCGGGTAAGGCGCGCCGTTAAACCTCGATTACGACAGGAACAATCATCGGCTTGCGTCGATGTTCTTCCCCTACCCAACTTCCAATAGTTCGACGTACAACCTGTGTGAGTTGATGAGTGCCATTAATTCCTCCAGCAACTGCCTTTGCAAGTGCTTTTTCAATATGCACTTTTACATCATCAAACATTGCTTGATCTTCTGTAAATCCACGCGCATGAATATCAGGGCCTGCAACAATTTTTCCGCTCTGCGAATCAATGACGACGACCACGGAAATAAATCCTTCTTCACCAAGAATGCGGCGATCTTTGAGAGAACTTTCTGTTATTTCACCAATGCTCTGACCGTCAACGTAAACAAATCCCACAGGTACGGCTCCGGCAACATCTACATAGCCATCATGCATATCGATGACGATTCCGTTATCAACCACAATGGTCTTTTCGCGCGGAACTCCAGTTTTAATTGCTAGTTCAGCATTGGCGCGAAGATGGCGCCATTCTCCGTGGATTGGCATTACGTGCTTTGGCTTAACGATGTTGTAGCAATAAAGAAGCTCTCCCGCAGCGGCGTGACCAGAAACGTGAACCATTGCGTTTCCTTTGTGAACAACCTCGGCACCAAAGCGCACGAGCTCGTTGATGACGCGAAAGACCGGATTTTCATTGCCAGGAATAAGTGATGAGGCAAGTACTACCGTGTCACCTTTACCAACTTGGATTTGATGATCGCCATTTGCCATACGTGAAAGAGCAGCGAGTGGTTCACCTTGTGAGCCAGTGCAAATCAAAACAATTTTGTCGCCATATTCCTCGATGTTTTTTGAATCAACAACTAGGCCTGATGGAATCGTGAGATAACCAAGATCTTCTGCCAGCTTCATATTACGAACCATCGAGCGACCAACAAAAGCAACTTTGCGATTATGCTTTTCAGCAATCATCAAAATCTGCTGTATTCGGTGCACGTGCGATGCGAATGAAGCGACGATCACACGGCGTTTTGTCTGAGTGAAAATTCGATCCAAAGTCGGCATGATGTCGCGCTCAGAAGTTGTAAAACCAGGCACATCGGCGTTCGTGGAATCAACCATGAACAAATCAATTCCCTCAGATCCAAGACGAGCAAATGTCGCTAGATCTGTGATGCGTCCATCCAATGGAAGCTGATCCATTTTAAAGTCTCCGGTTGCAAGCACTGTGCCTGCTGGAGTCTTTATTGCAATTGCAAGTGCGTCAGGAATTGAATGGTTGACAGCAACGAATTCAAGATTAAACGGTCCGAAACTCATTTGCATGCCTGCTTGAACTTCAATCAAGGGGGCAGTTATGCGACGTTCTTTTAGTTTTGCGTTAGCAAATGCCAATGTCAGTTTTGACCCAACAACTTTGATATCTGCATGCTCTCGAAGTAGGTACGGAAGAGCACCTATGTGATCTTCGTGGCCGTGCGTTAATACCACTGCTTCAACGTCAAGCAGTCGCTCGGCAATGTAAGAAAAATCAGGAAGGATTAGATCAATTCCTGGCTGGCTTTCTTCAGGAAAGAGAACGCCGCAATCAACAATAAGTAAACGTCCTTCATACTCGAAGACGGTCATGTTGCGACCGATTTCTCCAAGCCCACCGAGGGCAACTATTCGAAGAGTGTTCTTTGCAAGTTTTGAAGGAAATGGAAGGTCTGGATGTGGGTGATTCATTATTTAAGTGGGACTCCGCCTGCTCGTAGATCCTCCCGCAGCTGCGCGATTTGCGCATCGGTGGCATCGACAAGTGGCAAACGAGTAAATCCGCCAGGCAGACCCATCAATGTGAGCGCAGCCTTAGTCAAAATCGCACCTTGAGTGCGGAAGGTTCCGGTGTATACCGGTAATAGTTTTTGGTGAATCTCAAGTGCGCGCTGGGCGTTTCCAGCAAACCAAACGTCAAGCATTTCGCGCAAATCTTTTCCAACTGTATGGCCGCACACGGAAACAAATCCGACTGCTCCTACAGATAAAAGTGGAAGGTTGAGGATGTCATCGCCTGAATAGACAGGAATACCTGAGCGTTTAATGACCCAAGAAGTTGATGCAGGGTTTCCCTTTGCATCTTTGAGAGCAACAATATTCTTTACTTCCGCCAAGCGACAAATAGTGTCTGGTTCAAGTTCAACACCTGTGCGACCTGGAATGTCATACATCATTATTGGAACATCGGTTGCTGCAGCTACTGCTTTGAAGTGAGCTTCAATTCCAGCTTGTGGCGGCTTGTTGTAGTACGGAGTCACTATGAGAAGTCCGTCTACACCCGCATCTGCAGATCGTTTAGCTTGTTCAACAGTATAAGAAGTCTCATTATCTCCAGCACCTGTCAGTACTTTGACGCGATTTCCAACTGTACTTTTCACAACACGAATGATTTCCAATTTCTCAGAACTTTTTGTTGTTGGAGCCTCACCAGTTGTTCCATTCACTGCTATTGCATCATGGCCGCTGTCGGCTAGATGCTCCGCTAGTTTTGCAACGCCGTCCCAATCGATTTCCCCATCTTTTTTAAAGGGAGTCACCATTGCCGTGATTAGGCGGCCAAATGGAGCATCGATTTGGGTAGTGGAAGACTGATCGGAAGACATAGCGGAAGGTTACCTGAGATTACGGAGCTATGCGTCCAGATTTTTGGAAAGCTCCGTACGTAATAGGCATAAGTTGGGCAAAATGTTCTTCCATCTTCTCTGCAACCATCTCAATTTCGCGCTGTGGGTAGCTTGGGAAATGGGATCCCTCGCGCGCGGTGCGAAGTGATAAGAAATTCATGAGGGCGCGAGCATTCATTGTGACGTACATAGAAGAGAAAAGCGTCACTGGCAATACAACGCGGGCTACTTCACGAGCAACTCCAGCATCAAGCATCTTTTGATAATTTTCGTAGGCAACGAGGCAACTTTCTTTAATTGCCTTGACACTTATTTCATACTGCTCAGGAGTTCCATCAATAAATTCATAAGCACCAGTCTTGCCAATTTGTACAAGCTTACGTTCTTTGGAAGGAATATAAAAAACAGGACTTAATTCGCGATAGCGACCACTTTCTTCGTTATAAGAAGCGATGCGGTGGCGCATAAACTCACGGAAAACAAATATTGGAGCGGAGATAAAAAAAGTCATCGATGTATGTTCGAAAGGTGAGCCATGGCGTTCGCGTGCAAGGTAATTGATTAGTCCAACATCTCGAGAGGCATCCTCGCCAACGGCATCCTTTGAGTTTTCACCGGCCGTTGATACTCGAGCCGCCCACACCACATCGTTATCACTCGCACTGGACTTGATAAGTTCTACGGTTACATCGTCTCGGAAGATAATTTCATGCTCACTCATATGAGCGACCCTACCTATTGGCACCCCGCAGCCGCTGGATACGGCAGAATACCGGCGTGTCAGTAAAGCGGGACTCTCTTAGCCTCTCATTCGCCGTTGGCGTTTATGGAGCTGCCTTTGGTGCTGCCAGTGTTGCTGCTCACTTCACTGTTCTACAAACTTGCGCGATATCGCTTTTAACTTTTTCTGGTGCCTCTCAATTTGCTGCGGTGGGAGTGATTGGTTCTGGTGGAGGTGCGTTCAGTGCGATTGCGACGGGCGCGCTACTTGGAACGCGCAATGGCCTGTATGGAGTTCGAATGGCTCCGCTTTTAAAAGTTCGAGGGCTAAAAAGAATCCTTGCTGCACAACTGACAATTGATGAATCAACCGGAGTAGCCCTTGCTCAAGATAATGAAAAGGATAGCCGCACAGGATTTTGGTGGACTGGATTTGGAGTATTCATCTTCTGGAATATTTTTACACTTATCGGAGCCCTTAGCGCTGGGTTGCTCAAAGATCCTGCTGCTTATGGATTAGATGCACTTGTGCCGGCAGCTTTCGTCGGCCTGGTCTGGCCTCGGCTTAAAGGAAAGAAGAGTTACTTCCTAGCCGCCATTGCATTCATTTTTGCACTTTCTCTCGCTCCATTTGTTCCTGCGGGTATTCCTATTATTGCAACATCCATTCTCGCTGTAATTGTGGGGTGGCGAGCATGAGTATTTATTGGATTACCGCGTTAGGAACAAGTGCTGCAGCTTTTATTTTCAAATATCTTGGCCACTCAGTCCCTGAATCATGGCTGGCACACCCACGAATGCAGAGAATCAATCTCTTAATTCCAGTTGCCCTTCTCAGTGCGCTCGTCGCAATCCAAGCTTTCACAGATAAGACCAAAATAGTTGTTGACCATCGTATGGCTGGGGTCGGCTTTGCAGTTGCAGCTTTCATGGCAAAGTTGCCATTTCCTGTTGCAGTATTCGGCGCAGCAATAGTCTCAGCGATTGTTTATCGCGTGAGCTAATTAGAGTTTAGAGAATCGAAAGACTTTCTAATTTAGCCTTCAAATCATTGTCTGATGGCTCAGTCATATGCGTTCCATCTTCGAAAAGAATTACAGGGATTGAGCGCTGCCCGCCATTAATTGCAATAACTTTTTCAGAAGCAGACTCGTCCGCCTCTACATCTATATACGTATACTCAACGTTATTGGCATTAAGGAACCGCTTTGAACGACGGCAATCTCCACACCATTCAGCTCCATACAAAATTATCGCGGCCATCTTTTTCTTCTTTCTACTCGAGATCCATGAAATGTTCTAGTCCAAATGTTAGCCCAGGATTTGAAAGTACTTTACGAACACCAAGCAATACTCCAGGCATGAAGCCGGTTCGATCAATCGAATCATGTCGAATAGTGAGAGTCTCCCCTAAATCACCAAGAATGACTTCCTGGTGGGCAACAAGACCGCGAAGGCGAACCGAGTGAACATGAACGTCACCAATGAGGGCGCCGCGAGCACCGTCTAACGAAGACGTCGTTGCATCAGGCATCGCTTCCTTCTTCACAGATGCTCGAGCTTGGTTTATGAGCTCTGCTGTACGGGCAGCTGTTCCGGATGGTGCATCGGCTTTGTTTGGGTGATGCAGTTCAATAATCTCAGCAGACTCGAAATACTTTGATGCCTTTGCTGCAAATTGCATCATTAGTACTGCGCCAAGTCCAAAATTCGGAGCAATGAGTGCGCCTGTTTTTGGCTGTGTTGAGAGCCAGCTCTTAATTTGAGTAAGTTTCTTCTCATTAAATCCGGTGGTACCTACTACGACACTAATTCCATTCTTAATTGCAAATTCAAGATTTCCCATTACTGAATCTGGATGAGTGAAATCAACAATTACTTGTGCTCCGGTTGAGAGAAGCTGGTCAAGTGAATCTCCAAGATCAAGGGATGCAACGAGTTCCAGGTCAACGGCTGCATTAACAGCCTTGCATGCTTCTAAACCCATGCGGCCTTTTGCCCCTAGTACAGCAACTTTTATCTGACTCATGCGATCACCTTCTCAAACTTAGACTCGTTTTTAAACGGACCAACAATGGCAAGGGTAGAAGATTGAGGCAGCACCGCGCTAGCAATTTCACGTATGTCGTCGGGTGTAACCATCGCGATGCGCTTGAGAATCTCATCAAAGCTCATAACTTCACCGTAAACCAGCTCGCTCTTACCAATTCGACTCATTCGAGAGCCACTATCTTCCTGGCTTAAAACAAGCGCCCCAGAAACCGCTCCCTTGGCGCGCGAAATTTCTTCATCAGTCAACCCAGTTTGTGATACTTCGTGTGAAATATCCCGGATTATTTTCACAACTTCTTCTGTTTTGCTTGGCGCGCAACCCGCATAAAATGAGAGCGAACCGGAACCGGCAAATTGTTGTACATAAGAGTAGGTGGAATACGCAAGTCCACGCTTCTCTCGAATTTCCTGGAATAAACGGGAAGACATTCCCCCACCAAGTGCTGAAGAAAGAATGCTCAGCGCGAATCTGCGCTCATCGGTACGAGAAACTCCGTCTACACCCATAAGCAAGTGCGACTGTTCTGTTTTGCGGTACATCAGCCCAACGCGGCCTGCGCCTACTGCTTTGATCGTTGGTGATTGGCGAAGATTAGGTGCAACGTTGGGAACATCGAGAAATCCATCGCGCGACATCGCGCGTTCAACGAGTTCGACTACTTTCTTATGCTTCACATTTCCTGCAACAGCAACAACGAGATCGCGAGGAAGGTACTTCTTTTTGTAATAGTTAAATACTGAATTGCGAGACATCCCCTTGATGGATTCAATTGTTCCAAGAATTGGGCGCCCCAGCAGATTATCTCCGTAGTACGTCTCCATGAAAAGATCGTGAATTAGGTCTGAAGGATCATCATCGCGCATTGCAATTTCTTCAAGAACAACGCTTCGCTCAGATTCAACGTCTGCGGCTGCCACAAGGGAGGAAGTGATTGCATCAGCGATTACATCCACTGCTAACTTGAGATCGGTATCTATGACACGAGCATAAAAGCAGGTGTATTCCTTACTTGTAAATGCATTCATCTCCCCGCCAACAGCTTCAATGGAAGATGAAATCTCCATAGCGCTGCGGGTTTTAGTACCTTTAAATAAGAGATGTTCTAGAAAATGAGAAGCTCCCGCGACAGATGGTGTCTCATCGCGGGAGCCAACATTGACCCAAATTCCAACCGAAGCGGAACGAACCGTATTTACTTCTTCAGTAACGATTCGCAGTCCGCTTGGAAGGACAGTCTTTTTCAATTATTCTGAGTCTCTAGTTTCATTAGTCGTTTTTGCTCTGGTCATCAGATGCTCCTGGCACTGTGCCATCGGCAAGAACTGGGACCAAAGAGAATTTACCCTTTGGATCGATTTCGGCAATTTCAACCTCAACCTTGTCGCCAACCTTCATTACCTCTTCGAGGTTTTCAATGCGCTTTCCACCATGCATCTTGCGGATCTGCGAGACGTGGAGCAAGCCATCTTTACCTGGAACTAGTGAAACGAAAGCACCAAATGTTGCAAGCTTCACGATTGTGCCGTTGAAGCGCTCGCCAACCTTTGGAATTACTGGATTAGCAATAGCTTCAACCATTGCCTTAGCTGCTTCAGCTTGTGATCCTTCAAGTGCGCCGATGTAGATAGTTCCATCATCTTCGATGGTGATATCTGCACCTGTCTCATCTTGAATCTGGTTAATCATTTTGCCCTTTGGCCCGATGATTGCACCGATCATGTCAACTGGAACCTTGATTGAAATGATGCGAGGAGCGAGCAAGCTCATCTCATCTGGTGCATCAATCGCTTGGTTCATAACAGAGAGGATATGTAGACGAGCTTCATTTGCCTGATGCAAAGCACCAGTAAGAACTGAAGCAGGAATACCATCCAACTTAGTATCAAGTTGTAGAGCAGTAACAAAATCTTTTGTTCCAGCTACTTTGAAGTCCATGTCACCAAACGCATCTTCCGCGCCGAGAATATCGGTGAGAGCGACGTATTCAGTCTTGCCATCGACGACATCAGAGATAAGACCCATTGCAATACCGGCAACTGAAGCCTTGAGTGGGACACCTGCGTTAAGCAACGACATTGTCGAAGCACACACAGAACCCATTGAAGTTGAACCGTTAGATCCAAGAGCTTCTGATACTTGGCGAATTGCGTAAGGGAACTCCTCACGAGTTGGAAGAACTGGAAGCAAAGCACGCTCAGCGAGTGCACCATGCCCAATTTCGCGGCGCTTTGGTGATCCAACGCGGCCTGTTTCTCCAACTGAATAAGGAGGGAAGTTGTAATTATGCATATAACGCTTTGAAGTCTCAGGGCTCAAAGTATCGAGCTGTTGCTCGAGCTTGAGCATATTGAGAGTAGTAACTCCCAAAATCTGAGTCTCGCCACGTTCAAAGATTGCTGATCCGTGTACGCGAGGAATAACTTCTACCTCAGCCGTAAGCGGGCGAATATCGCGAAGTCCGCGACCATCGATACGAATCTTCTCGCGAAGTACGCGTTGGCGTACTAGCTTCTTTGTCACTGAACGAAGAGCGGCAGAAATTTCTTTCTCGCGTCCTTCAAATTGTGATGAAAGCTTCTCGGTTGCTGACTTATTGATCGCGTCAAGAGACTCTTCGCGTTCTTGTTTTCCAGCAATTGTAAGAGCCTTTGCAAGCTCATCCTTTGAAGCCTTTTCAACTGCAGCATAGACATCTTCTTGGTAATCCAAGAAGACTGGGAATTCGCCAGTTGGCTTTGCAGCAACCTTTGCCAATTCCATCTGTGCTTCACAAAGAATACGAATAAATGGCTTTGCTGCTTCGAGTCCTTCTGCAACTACCTCTTCAGTTGGAGCCTTTGCTCCACCCTTGATGAGGTTAATTGTTTGGACTGTTGCTTCTGCTTCAACCATCATGATTGCAACATCGTCAGCAGTTACGCGACCGGCAACAACCATGTCGAAAGTTGCCTTGTCGAGTTGGCTGTGATTTGGGAATGCAACCCATTGACCTTCAATAAGAGCAACACGTACTCCGCCGATTGGACCAGAGAATGGCAATCCTGCGAGCTGTGTTGACATTGATGCTGCGTTAATAGCAATAACGTCGTACATGTGATCTGGGTTTAACGCCATCACAGTTACAACGATTTGAATTTCGTTACGAAGTCCTTTTACGAACGAGGGACGCAATGGTCGATCGATCAAACGACATGTAAGAATTGCTTCCTCGGAAGGGCGACCTTCACGGCGAAAGAATGAACCTGGGATCTTGCCAGCTGCGTACATACGCTCTTCAACATCCACTGTAAGTGGGAAGAAGTCGAATGAATCGCGTGGTGATTTACCAGCTGTTGTTGCGGACAACAACATTGAATCATCATCGAGATACACAACAGCAGTTCCTGCTGCTTGCTTTGCGAGGCGTCCTGTTTCAAAACGAATCTCGCGCTTACCAAACTTGCCGTTATCAATTGTTGCAACGGCGAACTTCACATCTTGACCCTCCATGGGTCACTCCATTTCTCGTCTTTCCAGAACAAAATAAAGACTTATGTGCAGGAAATGGATCTTCGATCGAAGTTCATGGGACCGTGTCCCATAAACCACTACCGAGGACCGATAACCTGCATAAAAAGGCCTGGAAAGGCGTTTACTAAATTAGCGGCGAATACCGAGCTTTTCGATAATCGCTCTGTAACGTGTTACATCTGTCTTTGCGAGATATTGCAAGAGACGACGACGCTTACCAACGAGCAACAAGAGGCCACGACGGTTGTGGTGGTCATGCTTGTTTGTCTGCAAGTGTTCGGTGATTTCTTCAATTCTCTTTGAAAGCAGCGCAATCTGAACTTCTGGGCTTCCTGTGTCAGTAGCGGAGGCGCCGTACTGAGAAATGATTGACTTCTTTTCTGTTGGCTCAAGTGCCATGTGGTGCTCCTCTAACTGTCACGAGGGCCTCGGTGTAGTTCACGAAGGCGCGCTATCTCGCTTGTAAGGTCAAGGCTACCAGCGGGGTGAAGGAGGGAGAAATCGAGATAAAGCGACCCTGATTTACGCGGGGATTATCGTCCTAATATCTTCTTCGCTTGGAGGCAATCTTGGGACATCTGAGCCAAAAGTGGATCGAGTCCATCAAATTTCAATGTGTCACGAAGCCGGGCAACAAATTCAATTGTTGCTTCCTCGTCATACAAATCTAAACCAACTTGATCAATTGCATACGCCTCAACTTGTCGCCCACGAATTCCTGGGAAAGTCGGATTAGTGCCAATGGAAATTGCCGCAGCCCAACGATGATCACCAACGCTCAGCCAGCCTGCATAAACTCCATCTGCAGGAATCGTTGCCAGCTCCCCCAACCCTAAGTTTGCAGTCGGATAACCAATTGTTCGACCACGCTTTTCTCCGTGGACAACTGGACCTTTCAATGCAAATATGCGAGTAAGCAATTCATTTGCTCGCTCCACATCGCCATCAACTATCAAGTTGCGAATTCGAGTAGAAGAAATTGCTGAGCCACGATTCTCTTTGAGGTTTACAGCGCTCACTCCAAAGCTATTCGCATGTGCCTTGAGAGTTTCTACGTTTCCAGATGCTTTGTGCCCAAATGTGAAATTTGCTCCAACTGTTACGTGCGTCGCCTGTAATTGATTTATCAGTACTTCTTGAATAAATTCTTCAGGAGACTTGGATGCAAATTCCTTTGTAAATTCAATAACAACTACCTCCGCAGCGCCGTTTTCTTCAAGGAGGGCGATTCGATCTTCAATACTCACTACTGCTGTAGGGGTGCGCTCTGGAGCAAATATCGAAGTGGGGTGGGGATGAAAGGTAAGAGCCACAACACGTCCATGGCGCGCGGCTTCAGCAAGTATCTCTTGATGGCCAGCGTGTACGCCATCGAAGATTCCAATTGCAACCGAAGTCGTCTTCATCGCATCATTCTTGCACAGCGACAAGCTTTGGCGCTGCCGCTAGCGTTCCACCGGAATCTTTATTCTCTAGCAATGCCGCAAAAGTGGATGCAGGAGAAAGAGCGGCATAAATTCTTTCATCGGGATTGGCTGCCACGCTTCTGCCAAACGATATTTCATTCATTTCAGAAAAATCTAATACACGCGTAGGAAGAACGCGAGCGATGCCGATAGCAGTATCAATGAGCTCGGCCTCTTCTATTCCGGCCGATTCAGAAAGTGCAAAAGGTGAGACAAAAGTTCGTCGCAGCGCCGTGAGGTGTCCGCCGACCTCGAGGATTTGCCCAAGATCGCGAGCAATCGCACGAATATAGGTTCCAGATGAGCAATCAACACTTACTCGAACCAGGATCTGCTTCTCGTTGCGCTCAATCGAATGAATATCAATCTTTGAAATCGTAACTTCCCGAGCCGGAAGATCAACATCTTCTCCCTCGCGAACTCGTTGGTGCGCAGCTTTTCCATCCACTTTGATTGCTGAAACGGAGCTAGGTTTTTGCATAATCGTTCCAACGCTTTTTGAAAGATATTCTCGGATTTGGAAATCGGTGATGTCGGACAAAACTTGGCCTTGCGCCGTGAAGGTTATGTCGCCTTCTGCGTCATCTGTATGTGTGGCCGCGCCGAGTGCGATTGTTGCCTCATAGCTTTTCGCTCCATCAACGATGTACTGCATCAATTTTGTTGCATTACCTACGCCAATTACAAGCACTCCCGTAGCCATCGGATCAAGGGTTCCTGCATGACCTACCCGCTTAGTTCCCAGTCGCTTACGAATTTTTGCTACAACATCGTGGCTCGTCATGCCACTTGGTTTATCTATTACGAGGAAACCATTCATGTTGATTGAAAGTGTTACTCGTGGACCTTATACGGATCTGCATCACCAATTGGCTTTGCATTGGCACGCAATTTCGCGAGTTCTTCATCTTTCCTGCGAACTTCACTCATTAAATCATTCATTGCAGATGCACTTTCTTGTAAACCGTCTGCAAAAAACTCGAGCGTTGGGACGATACGAAGATTAAGAACTTGACCAACTTCAGCGCGCAACATTCCACGAGCCGACGCAAGTGCTGCAGCGGTCGAGGCGCGTGCTTCATCATCTCCCAAAACGGTATAGAAAATGGAGGCTTGCTGAAGGTCGCCAGTAACGCGAACATCAGTAATTGTGATGAACCCGAGACGAGGATCTTTCACCCTGGTCTCAAGCAATTGCGCGATCACTTCTTTGATGCGATCGGCAACCTTCAACACTCGATTGGAGGCCATGTGAATAACCCCTAAGCGCGCTTCTTCTCGCGGATTTCAAATACCTGAATGTTGTCGCCCTCTTGAATATCGTTGAATGAACCAAGTCCGATACCGCACTCGAATCCATCACGAACTTCAGTTGCATCATCTTTAAAGCGACGAAGTGATTCGATTGCCAAGTTGTCTCCAACGACGGTTCCTGCTCGCATAACGCGTGCTTTACCGTTGCGCTTGATGATTCCATCTTGAACCAAACAACCAGCAATATTTCCGAATTTGCTGGAACGGAAGATTTCTCGCACTTCGGCATTACCGAGAACGATTTCTTCAAATTCTGGCTTGAGAAGTCCCTTGAGTGAGGCTTCAATTTCTTCAATAGCCTTGTAGATGACGGTATAGAAGCGAACTTCCACGCCTTCTTGATCTGCGAAGGTAGCCGTTTGTGGTTCAGGCTTAACATTGAATCCAATGATTACAGCAGTTGAGGCTGAAGCGAGTGTGACGTCATTCTTTGTGATCGCTCCAACACCACGGTGGATAACACGGAGATCAACTTCCGCTCCCACATCAAGTTGCATAAGAGCATCTTCAAGAGCTTCAACAGATCCGGAGACGTCACCTTTGATAATGAGGTTAAGTGTGCTGACCTTGGACTGCTCCATAAAGTCTTCAAGTGAAACCTTCTTGCGAGTCTTAGCAAGCATTGCATTTCGCATTGCAAGTTGACGCTTTTCTGCAATTTGACGAGCAGTACGGTCATCTTCTGCAACGATAAATGAATCTCCCGCACCAGGAACGCTTGTAAAACCAAGTACCTGAACTGGACGAGATGGACCGGCTACTTCTACGGCATCACCATTTTCATCCAACATCGCACGTACTCGACCATAAGCACCACCAGCAACGATTGCATCTCCCACGTGCAGAGTTCCACGTTGTACTAGGACAGTAGCCACAGGGCCACGACCCTTATCAAGATTTGCTTCGATTGCAACACCGCGAGCTACATCATTTGCAACTGCTCGAAGATCTAGAGCTGCATCAGCAGTAAGGAGAATTGACTCGATAAGTGCATCGACTCCTTCACCTGATTTAGCAGATACGTTTACGAAAATTGTAGTTCCGCCGTATTCCTCGGCAATCAAGTTGTATTCAGTTAATTGCTGGCGGACCTTATCTGGGTTCGCTCCTTCTTTATCAATCTTGTTAACTGCAACAACGATTGGCACATCTGCTGCCTGAGCGTGGTTAAGTGCTTCAATTGTTTGTGGCATGACACCATCATCAGCTGCGACAACGAGAACTGCTATATCTGTGACCTTTGTACCGCGGGCACGCATAGCTGTGAACGCTTCGTGGCCCGGTGTATCAATAAAGGTAATCGCGCGTTCAACGCCATCATGCATGTGATGGATTTGATAGGCACCGATGTGCTGTGTAATTCCGCCTGCTTCAGACTTAATTACTTCAGTACTACGGATGCTATCCAATAGTCGTGTCTTACCGTGATCAACGTGACCCATAACTGTCACGATTGGCGAGCGCACTACAAGGTCTTCATCAGCAATATCTTCAAGCTCTCCAGCAAGATCGATATCAAACTCCTGTAGAAGTTCGCGATCTTCATCTTCTGGGCTAACAATCTCAATGACATAACCCATCTCGCCACCAAGAATTGCAAAAGTATCTTCATCTACTGATTGGGTTGCAGTAACCATTTCACCTAGGTGGAATAGCGCTGAAACTAGAGCAGAAGCATCTGCATTAATCTTTTCAGCAAGATCCATAAGTGAGGCACCGCGGCGCAAGCGAACTACAGTCTTGCCATCACCACGTGGAACAACTGCGCCACCAAGACTTGGTGCTGCCATATTGTCGAATTCTTCACGTAACGCTTTCTTACTCTTGTGCGCTTTACGACTCTTACCGGTTTGCTTACCAAACGCACCTGCTGCGCCACCGCGTTGATGACGTGCTGGACCTTTACCAAATGTTTGACCGCCTGCTGGAGCAGCGCCTGTTGTGGGAGCTCCTGAAGTACCTGCTGAACCTGGGCGATATGGAGATGAACTTCCGGGACGCGATGATCCTGAAGTACCTGCTGGGCCGCCGGGACGCGATGATCCCGCGCCTGGTGCTCCACCTGATGCGCCAGGTGCTCTTTGCGCAAAACCTGGACGACCTTGACCAGGACGTGCACCTGACATAGGTGTACGTGCTGGACCAGTTTGAGGTGGACGCTCTCCTGGATGTAATGGACGACGTGCTGGTGGACGTGGCATTGCTCCACCGACTGCTGATGAAAATGGATTATTTCCTGCGCGAGGTGGACGTGGCATTGCAGAGAATGGATTAGCAGCTGGTGTTGCTGGCTTTTCTGAAACTGGATTTTCTGGAGAAGGAGCAGGTGTTTCTATAACTGGCGCTGCTGCTTCACGGCTAATTTTTTCAATCTGAGACCTGGTTCCCTCATCGAGAGAAGCAATCGCTGCTTCAATCTCTTCAGGGGTAGGTGCTGGTTTTGCCACTGCCTTTTTAGCAGCTGCTTTTTTAACTGGCTTCGGAGCAGCTTCAACCGGCTTCATATCCGGGAACTTTTCCATCAGCTTGCGCACTACTGGCGCTTCAACTGTCGAGGATGCAGAGCGAACAAACTCGCCCACTTCTTGCAATTTAGCGAGCAACTCTTTGCTCTCTAAACCTAACTCTTTCGCTAATTCATAAACGCGAACTTTAGCCACGGTTGCCTTTCCTACTTTTAGGAGGCCCCCGGGTATTTCAGGAGCCTAAATCAATGCCTTACTCATGAGCGTGCGGCGCTCATGATTGTGATGTTGCCTTTGTAGACATGTATTGCTCCTTATTACCTAATTAATTACTTATTCATTTTGTCTCGAGATAATTCTCAAGTACTTGTAAATCTAGAATATTTAAATCTTGCGAACTTTTAGAATTTCTTCCAAAGGCTCTATTAAATGCATTTCTTTGGACAGCTACATCGAAACATTTTCTATGCATCCACCCACCACGCCCTGGCAACTTATGATTTGGATCAGGATGAACCTGATTTTCAATCACAACTAGCCGAAGCAAGTCGCTCCAATTCTCACGCTTTCGACAAGCGATGCAACTCCGAATGGGTAACAATCGGGGTCCTCTCGAACTGGTCAGACTCAGAACGCAAGCCTACCGGGAGTTAGGGCTGGGCTGGTAATTCTGCTTCAGGCTGAGCGTAATCGCCCTCGACTTCTGGCTCTGCTGCTTTAGGTTTTTCGATTCGGGCAACGGGATTATCTGGATGAATATCGATACGACAACCAGTCAGACGAGCTGCCAATCGAGCATTTTGGCCATCCTTTCCGATTGCAAGGGAGAGTTGAAAATCAGGAACAATTACTTTGATTGAATTGGGGTCATTATTCACACTCACTGCACTTGTTACGCGCGCAGGAGCTAGTGCGTTTGCAACATACGTTGCAGGATCTTGCGACCAATCGACAATATCAATTTTTTCACCAAAGAGTTCATCACTTACTGCTCGTGAACGTGCTCCGCTAGGGCCAATTAACGCGCCTTTAGGACTTACTCCTGAGCGATGTGTACGTACTGAAATCTTGGAACGTTGACCGGGTTCTCGCGAAATGCCCATTACCTCAACGACACGGTCGTTAATTTCTGGAACTTCAAGTGCGAATAGTGCACGCACTAGATGTGGATGTGAACGAGACAAAGTTATTTCAGGTCCGCGTTCACCTTTTTCGACTTTAACAACAAAAGCTTTGATGCGATCTCCATGTTTAAAAATTTCACTTTTTACTTGTTCGGTAGGAGGAATTTTTCCTTCAGTGCGACCGCCAAGATAAACATAAACAATATTTTCATCACGGCCTTGTTGGACTTCTCCAGAGATGATGTCTCCGACCGATGCTCCAAATTCTTCTAAAACAGCGTTATCCCGCTCTTCGCGCAACTTTTCTTTCAATGACTTTTTTGCAATCGATTCAGCAATGGCGGCAAAGCCTTCTGGGTCATCAATAACAGTTTCAAGCCAGGTGCCTTCTTCATCATAAACAGGAACATGAATAACAAATTCTCCAGTTAGACGGTTGTATACACATCTTCCTTTAGGTTTACATTCTGGAAATTCTGCGTAGGCTTCGGCAACACGATTTTCAATATAATTAATAAGTTGCTCAATTGGGATCTTTCGATCTTCTGCAAGTGCAGCAAGTCCCTGAAAATCTACGGGCATGTCTTACTCCCCCTGGGCCTTGAACTCAATTTGAACAATGGCTTTCTTAATTTCTGTAAAAACAATATCTGACTCACCAATCATCACTGATGTTTCTGATGACTCACCAATGCGACCCTCATTCACAGATCCATCAACCATTGTGGCCTTTATAAGGCGACCTTTGTTTTTGCGCCAATGGCGTGGAACTGTTAGTGGGCGATCTATACCGGGAGATGTAACTTCAAGTGTGAAGGGAGTTTCTCCCAATTCAGGAAGAGCTTCAACAATTTCCGAGATATTTCGAGAAATTTCAGTCACTTGGTCAAGATTCAGTCCGCTCTCTCCATCAACAATAACTGTTAGAAGGCTTTTCTTTCCCGCGCGGACAAGATAGATATCTTCCAAAAATGCGCCGCTGGATTCAATAGTGGGAGTAATCGCCTCGGCGATACGGTCACGAACATTCATGAAATACTCCAAACACTATTTAGTTTTTAATGACTTGTTACAAGAACAACCCAATCATATCCCACTTTGGCGATTAGTAAAAACGTAACGGCGAGAAAGACTTTTCGAACAAGCGGAGACCCGCCCTTAATTGCCATCCGAGTTCCAAGCAGCGCCCCCGTCACGTTCGCAAAGGCCAATATCAATCCGACATGCCACCAAATATGTCCGGTAATTTGAAAGGAAATAATTGCAGCCACATTTGTTGACCAGTTCACAAGTTTGGCAGTCGCCGAAGCCTTTAAAAATGCATATCCAACAACTCCAACAAGAACAAAGAGTAAGAATGTCCCGGTACCTGGACCAAAAATTCCATCGTAAAAACCAATCAAGAGCCCACAGCAACCGACAATCCAATGACGAGTTGTCGATGTAAATTTGAGGTTCTCTTCCATTCCAAGCTCTGGTTTGAACCAGGTATATAGAGCAACCAGAATTAAAAGGATGAGAATGAATGGACGAAAGAAGTCTTTTGGAACGGAAGCGGCAAGCCGTGCACCAGACATTGATCCAAGGAATGCAGGAATCGCCATGTAGAGGGCTATGCGAAAATCTGGTTTAACTCTCTTGAAATAATTATATGTAGCAGTTGTGGTTCCAAAAACTGAAGGAATCTTATTTGTTCCTAAAATCATTGGTAGCGGTTTGTCCGAGATGCCGATCAACAAGGCGGGAAGTTGGACCAATCCCCCTCCACCAGCCATCGCATCAACAAAACCTGCGAAACCTGAAGCAATTGCAAGAAAGATCCAGGTAGAAAGCGACATCAGTGCGCAGTGACTACTTTTTGAATTGCTATATGCGCTCCATCTAGAGCAATCTCACTCTTATCACCGCTCTTGCGATTGCGAAGTTCTATATTGCCTTGCTCCAAAGCTTTGCCAACAATAACAATAAATGGATTTCCTATAAGTTCAGCGTCTTTAAATTTAACGCCAGGACTTGCCTCGCGCCGGTCATCAAGCATTACGCGCAATCCAAGTGCTTCCAAATCACTTGCTAATTTCTCGGCTGTATCAAATGGAAGGTCATCTTTACCTGTCGCAACAATATGAACATCTGCGGGCGCAACTTCGCGAGGCCAGATCAGACCAATTTCATCATGACTTTGTTCGGCAATAGCGGCAACTGCGCGAGAAACTCCAACTCCATATGAACCCATGGTTACTACACGGGCTTTACCGTCTTTATCCAACACTGTGAGATCAAGTGCTTCGGCATATTTACGGCCAAGTTGGAAGATGTGGCCAATTTCAATAGCGCGATCAATAACTACAGGAGTTGCACACTCAGGGCATTGATCTCCCGCTCGCACTTCTGCTGCTTCGATAAATCCATCAACTTCAAAATCTCTTCCATGAGTTACATACAAAGCATGCTTTTCTCGAAGGTTTGCTCCGGTTACCCAATGTGATCCCTTAACAATTCGAGGATCTGCATAAACAGTGATGCCCTGTTTCTTTGCATCTTGTGGTCCGACATAACCTTTAACTAGACCAGGGAATTTCTTAAAATCTTCATCCTCAAAAAGTCGAAGCTCTTCTACGCCTGCAAGATTGGCTTCAACGCGCTTGAGATCTACTTCGCGATCGCCAGGCACAAGAATCGAAATTGCCTTGCCGTCTGCCATCAGTAAAACATTTTTCAAGGTATCGCTGGCCTTAAATCCGCCACCATGTTCTTTGTTGAGAAGATCAACGAGGGAATCAATCGTAGGAGTATTCGGTGAATCAAATACTTTCATGTCTGGGGCGGCAGCACCTGAATGTGGAGGCACTTTTGTAACCATCGCTTCAACATTGGCCGCATATCCGCACTTTGGACAAAGCACATAGGTGTCCTCACCTGTTGAGCAAGGCGCGAGAAATTCCTCAGAACGTGAACCACCCATGGCTCCAGAGACTGCTGAAACGATGTTGTATTTCAAGCCTAAGCGATCGAACAGCGAGATATATGCCTGGCGATGCTTTTCATAGGAGGCGGCCAAGCCTTCGTCATCAATATCAAATGAGTATGAATCTTTCATCACGAATTCACGACCGCGAATAATTCCACTACGAGGACGGGCTTCATCGCGATATTTTGTTTGAATCTGATAAATCGAGATTGGCAAATCTTTATAGGAAGCAAACTCTCCCTTAATCATGAGAGTAAACATTTCTTCATGGGTTGGACCAAGAAGCATGTCATTTCCGCGACGATCTTTTAAGCGAAATAGCGAAGCGCCGTATTCTTCCCAGCGATTTGTGCGCTCGTAAGGTTCGCGTGGCAGAAGTGCTGGGAAGTGAACCTCTTGGAATCCTGCAGCATCCATCTCTTCACGTACAACTCGTTCAATGTTTCTAAAAGTGATGTAACCAAGTGGCAACCATGAATAGATACCTGCAGCAATTCGCCGCACATACCCAGCGCGAACCAATAGTTTGTGTGACGCTACTTCAGCATCAGCTGGATCATCACGAAGGGTTCGAAGTAAGAGAGTGGACATGCGCAACATGTGAGAACCCTACTTGACGGAGACGATTGGCTCGCCTGATGAAACTCCCGCAGCTTCCATCTCTTCTGCCAGACGCATTGCTTCTTCGATAAGAGTCTCAACAATTTGCGATTCAGGAACGGTCTTGATGACTACACCTTTAACAAAAATCTGGCCCTTTCCATTGCCTGAAGCCACGCCAAGATCAGCTTCTCGTGCTTCTCCTGGGCCATTAACAACACAACCCATAACAGCAACTCGAAGTGGCACTGTCATTCCCTGAAGTCCAGCTTGAACACTTTCTGCCAGCGTGTAGACATCAACTTGTGCGCGCCCACATGAAGGACAAGAAACTATCTCTAATTTACGTTGGCGAAGGTTGAGCGATTCCAAAATCGAGATTCCAACTTTAACTTCTTCTACAGGAGGTGCTGAAAGTGAGACGCGAATAGTGTCGCCAATTCCCTCTGCTAGGAGAATTCCAAAAGCAGTCGCTGATTTGATTGTTCCTTGGAAGATTGGACCAGCTTCAGTGACGCCAAGATGAAGTGGGTAATCACATTTAGACGCGAGCAAGCGATAAGCATTTACCATCGTGACTGGATCGTGATGTTTGACCGAAATCTTGATATCAGAGAATCCATGCTCTTCAAAAAGAGAAGCCTCCCAAAGTGCAGATTCAACGAGTGCTTCTGGTGTTGCTTTGCCGTACTTTTGAATCAGACGTGGATCAAGTGAACCAGCGTTCACTCCAATGCGAATAGGAATTCCTGCATCCCCTGCTGCCTTTGCAACTTCTTTCACCTTGTCATCAAATTGTTTGATGTTTCCAGGATTTACACGAACCGCAGCACAACCTGCATCAATTGCTGCAAAAATATATTTTGGTTGAAAATGGATATCTGCAATTACTGGTATTTGAGATTTCTTAGCAATTTGAGCTAGCGCATCAGCGTCATCCTGGCTTGGAACGGCTACGCGAACAATTTGGCATCCGGAAGCGGTGAGCTCAGCAATTTGTTGAAGAGTTGAATTCACATCAGAAGTCAAAGTTGTACACATCGACTGCACACTTACGGGCGCATCTCCACCCACCAGCACACTACCGACTTTGAGTTGCTTACTCTTTCGACGAGGAGAAAGCGTTGGAGGTGGGGATGCCGGCATTCCGAGATTAACCATGGGAATACCTTACAAGTTGAAGTGCACTGGATTGAAAATGTCGGCTGCTAGAAGCAAGAGTGAGAGCCCGGCAAGAAAAACGAAGACCACGAGGGTCAGCGGAGTGAGGGATTCCACATCGATTGGGCGTGGATTGGAACGTCGACGAATTCGAGCCCAGAGATTGCGAAGACCATCGATCGCGGCAAT
>CAIMSI010000124.1 GCA_903844115.1 uncultured Actinomycetes bacterium | reverse complement strand
TTATGCCGGAGCAGTCTGCGCAGCAAGCCGCAGCTCTTGAAAGACTTGAGATGGTTTTGGCACTCATCGAGGGCTGGGTTGATCACGTTGTAACGATGGCTGGCAAGGATCGCCTACCTGCCTTTCTTTCCCTTCACGAAATGCAGCGTCGCAATCGCGCAACAAACTCTCCTGCTCAGCAACTCTTTGCATCACTATTGGGTTTGGAAGTATCGCCACGCAAATCTCGTGAGTGCTCAATATTTTGGGGAGAACTAGTTTCACTTGGTGGTGATTCATCTGGTATCGAATTACGGGATCATCGCTGGGAAGATTCTGCATTGCTTCCCACACTTAAAGATCTTTCAGATCCGGCTGGGTTCATCAAGAGCACCACTGTGCCAGATGATCTCTCGGGACTCATCTAGATTCTTTATATTCTCTATATTCTCTTTTTAGCTTCACGGCCACCAGGCTGGAATTGGTTGAGAATTCAACAAAATTCGATGTAAATCAATTTTTGAGAACGCCAATAAAAAAGCGAAGTCCCCGGGCGCACGATTCTTTATTTGCCTTCCCCTTGCAAATAATGAACGGTTATCCGAGGACTTCGTGTGCTCAACTTACGAGAAGTAAGTATGAGAATCAAATGAGAATCCCATAATTCGTCCTTTATTTTAAAATATTTTTATGGTCCATTCGAAAAAAATCGTGTTGGAAGTTGTAATGTCTTTGCATTCGAGTATCTGCAGACTTACCGTTCTCCTTTGGGGAGTAACAAGCAGTAACTATCAGCACTAGCTGTAATCAACGATCAAGCGTTTGCCTGTTGATAAACATGTGGAGAAGAAGGGGATAACTCACGGTGTCGGTGGATAACTCAGCTAACAGTTCATCTGCTGTCAACTCCATCAACAGGGACCCCGATAAATACATTCAAGAGTTGATTTTCGGAGATATCTTCGAAGGCGTGGCCCAAAAACAAGCAAATCAACCAAAACAACCAAAGTTAGAAAAGCTAGAAAAGCTAGAAAAACCAGACAAGCAAGAAAACAAGAAAGTTCGCTCTCCCCGCTTCCATTCTGTATCACCCCTTGTGCCCTTGCCAGCGAATCTTCCCGAGTTCCGTGTTATTCGCAGCTCTCGGCGCAAACGCGGTATCTCAGCAATCAGACAAAACGGACTTATAGAGATTCACATTCCGGACAGGATGACTCGCAGAGAAGAATATGAGGTCGTTCCGGAAATGATTGGTCTACTGCTTCGCCGCGAAGCCAAGGCTAAGCGAGGTAATGATGTCCTTGAGCAGCGTGCCATGCAACTGCTCCATGAGTTCCTTCCTGACTTCCATGAGAGACCTGCTTCGATCACATGGCGTGGGATGCGAGAGCGGTGGGGCTCGTGCACGACTGTTGACAGAACTATTCGAATTTCAGATCGCCTCAATGGGGCGCCCGACTTTGTCCTGAGCGCTGTCCTCTTTCACGAACTCATCCACCTGCGGGTGGCTGACCACGGACAGGATTTCTATGACCTCTTGGCCAGATATCCGGATTTAGCCCGCGCAGAGGCCTGGCTAGAGGGATTTGAAGCCGGAATCGCGCTCTTGCCAGACTCTCCCATCCTTTCCTGAGCGCGTTGGCCTCAAACTGGGGCATAAATTCTTTCGAATATCCCACGCTCAAGCGTGGCGTGCCTGTAATCTCTACGCATACGCACGCTCAGGTTGGGAGGCTCCCAACCATTGCTTCTCTTTTTGAAGATTTGTTAAGAGAAGCGTCTTACACGACACGAGCGTCGCGGTGATTGGAGGAGCAAAATGGCTGAGGAATATAAGGGTGAGGCTTACTGCGTAAAGTGCAAAGAGAAGCGTGCCTTTGAAGGACACGTCAAGGTCTCAGATTCCGGTCGCCGTATGGCACAGGGCATCTGTCCAGTATGCGGAACAAAAGTAAACCGCATCTTGGGTAAGGCATAAACCTTACGGACTGCAGATTACAAAATTGCACCAAAGCTTTTCCTAAAAGCTTCAAAATGTAAAACCGCAATCACGCCAGGATCAAACCGGCGAGGTTGCGGTTTTTTTGTTGCCTACTGATAACCAACCCCTGTGAATTCCCCAATTTCACCAAACTTCTCGGCGCCTTACTACTCATCCCGGCACACTCGCCCCGTGCGCTTCCCTACTTTAAAACCTGGTCTACTTCTTATCTCACTGGGTAAGGAAGAGTTCTATATCGGCGAGAGTGCGCAAGGCGTTTACATTCCAACTGATCCGTATATGGCCATTGTGCGAGCTTGTGACGGCCATCAATCCACCGAGGCCATCGCGGCGCTCTGCGCTCTGCCACACGGCTTGATCCTCCAGTTCATTGATGAACTTCGAGCACATAACTTAATCGAACTTCGAAGCGGCCCACCTGCACGAGCCGGACTCGATGAACTGGCAAACCATTACAGGGAACGAATTCGTCCCGAGCATGAACTCTTTACCTGGAGAAAGGGAACAAGTGATGGTGGTGAAAGTGAGGTTGCAGCTAGAAAAAACTTTGCAATTCTTATCTTTGGCCATAACCGATTAGCCCGGGTGCTACTAGCAAATTTACAAGCCAGCGGCTTCAGTCACACCAAAATCATTCCCCCGGTAAACCAAACCTTTCAGAGAATTTCCGCTGGAGATATCTGCGGAATTACAACCAGGCCCGTTGATATCGGAAGAAAGCAAAGTGAATTTCATAAAGAGATTATTTTGAGCTCACAATTGAGCCATATCAAACATAATGAGCTTAGTGTGTATAAGGAACAACATAGGGAACAACATGGGGAGCAACGTAAGGAGCAACGTAAGGAGCAACATGAGCGAAGCACCCCGCCAACGATATCTTTAGCAATTTCTACGACTGCAGCAACTTCAGATTATGTTCAACGTTGGATTAGTGAAGGAACTCCACACTTACAAATCTCACAACCGACTACTCACTCACTGGAGATCGGACCACTAGTTCTTCCTGGTTCACGGGCTTGCCTCAATTGCGTGCAACTTCATCGCCGTGATTTCTTGCCACCATTCATTACCTTGGCAGCTGTAGACAACCTTGCGCAAAGGCATGGTCGTGAACTTACTTCTTCTTCAACTTCCTTTATTGCAGGAGTAATTACTCCTTATATCTGCGAATTTGCAGCGCGAGGAGAGACTTCTCTCGTGAGCCATTCACTTACCATCGATCTACTTGAACCACTCCATGGCATCGTGCACCATCATTGGAATGTGCATCCAGAGTGTGGATGTGGCTCAAGCGACTTGCTCGTCTAACTCGCCTAACTCGTTTTCACGAACCATACGTGGACGACCGACCCCTCGCTTTTGCATGACAACGCGGCCATCATCAAATAGTTGACCACCCCACACACCACAAGGTTCATTTCGAGAAAGCGCGCCTTCAAGGCAGGCAGCCTTCATTGGGCAGCCGCCACATGCACTTTTCGCACGTTCGATTGTTGCCATATCTTCAGCAAAGAAGATTTCTGGATCAGCGCTGTGACAGGGAAGGTCGAAAGACCCCACTTCACCTTGCAGGCTTGTGACTTCACGCAAGCCAATCATTTTCTGGCTAGAACTTTGGCTAGAACTTTGGCCAAAACTTTGGCTAGAACTTTGGCTATCAGCCCACCCCGGGACCAATAGCTCACTCAGGAGTACACCCATTTCTTTTACTTCCTTTCCTTAACTTCCTCATTTTGTTTAGTTTGGTTTCGTTTGATTTCCCTATCGGGAAAAGAAAAAGGACCGCCATCCGTTTGGATGAGCGGTCCTGGTTGGGACTTGTATCGGTTTAGCCGATAATCCCCCAGGTTCCGCCCTGTCCATACTTATTCGCAAAGGCGAATGCGTAGGCGTGAGTGGTTGTTGTGGAATGCCAAAGTGACGCAGTTGTAGCTGCGCCTGAAAGTGAAGATCTAACAACTGTTGAGTTCAACATCTGTTAATCCCTTCTCGGTCTGTTTCCTAGTTTGGAACTAGTTTGGAACTAGTTTGGAACTAGTTTGGCTGAAGCAAGGGTACGGGGCGGGCGAAGGTTCGCGCAACTTAATTAAATAGCAGCTAAAAAGGGGCTGGGTTTGCCCACGTAGCTCAGGTGGACCTGCTTCTTGGCGCGTGTGAGCCCTACATAGAAAAGGCGGCGCTCCTCCTCGACTTCAGCAGCCCCACGAATTGTCGAGAGGGGCAAGGTTCCATCGTTGATTCCGACAAGAAAAACATGATCCCATTCCAATCCTTTGGCGGCGTGAAGAGTCGAAAGAACTATCCCAGGAAGTGTTGGCGGATTATTTTGCTCGGCACGATCTTCCAATTCCCGAAGGTATTGGCGCAGATTTACTGTTCCATTGGCGCGAAGATCGCGTCCCAGCGTTAGGAATGCTTGAACATAATCAGCTTTCCCAAATGGGGTCAACACAGATTCCAAATCTCGATACCAATCATCAGATGGCAAAACTGAAGCTTGGCGAATAACTTTCATGGCATCTCGAACATCTACGCGATCAAAGAAACGATCTGCATTTTTTACCTGCGAAGGAATTCCTCGCTTGGCAAGTTCATTTTCAAAAATATCAAGTTGTGAATTAGTCCGTGCCAGAATTGCAATCTCTAGACTCTTATCAGAATTGCGAAGCTCATCAATCTTGGTCGCAATCTCACGCCCTTCATCCAAAGATGCGTTAAAAGATTGCAACGTGAATTGTTCACCTGGCTCGTTCATTGAGACAAGCTCATGGTGTTGGGTATCTTGCTGGGCTTGCCCTTGACGCAAAACTTTATTTGCAGCGCGAATAATCTCGGGCGTCGATCGATATCCTCGGCTTAAGCGAACTACTTTTGCTTGAGGGAAGCGATGCGTGAATGACAATAAAAATGTGGAAGATGCACCAGCAAATGAGTAAATAGTCTG
>CAIMSI010000123.1 GCA_903844115.1 uncultured Actinomycetes bacterium | reverse complement strand
GCAGTCTCGATTACAACAATGTGGGATCAACACACTGATATCGCGATTGATGCTTTGAATGCAGGAAAGCACGTCTTTCTTGAGAAGCCAATGGCCTCAACGGTTGCTGATTGTGAAAAGATTATTGCTGCTGCAAATAAATCAAAGGGAATTCTGCAGATCGGCCATATTGTGCGTTTCAATCCGCGCTACCGTGCCGCTAAGAAGGCGATCAGCGAGGGTGCGATTGGTCGAGTGCTTTCACTTAGTTCTCGTAGAAATATTCCGGCAGCTTGGACGCCAGAAATCTTGAACAAGATTGGACCAATTGTTGGTGATGCGATCCATGACACCGACATCATGCTCTGGCTGACTGGCGATCGAATCGTCAGTGTTTACGCGCAAACAACTGATTTTCGTGGCTTAAAGAATCCAGATATCGGACAGACGATGTATCGCTTTGCGAGTGGTGCCACCGCGACTCTGGAAACAGTTTGGTGCATGCCAGAGCACACACCGTTTGATATCGATGAGCGCATGACTTTGATTGGTACAGAGGGCTTGATTCATATTCAAGATACTTTCCCTAACCTAGGCATCGTCACTAAGAACACTGGTGTTCGCAGCCCTGATACAACTTATTGGCCAGAGTTTGATGGATATCGTGGCGGCGCACTTCGCGAAGAGTTCCTTTACTTCGCAGATTGTGCATTGCGCGGAATTACTCCAACAGTCAGTACTCCAGTTGATGCAATGCGGGCGTTGGAAGCAACACTTGCTGCCGAAGAATCAGCACGTACTGGTCAAGTCGTTAAGGTTGGAAAGTAAACCTAACTTTAAGCGATTGAAACTGGGCGACCTTCTTTTAAGGATTGCTTAGCTGCGAGTGAAACCTTGAGTGCGGATATCGCATCATGGGTTGAGATGAGATCGTATTTGCCACCACGCTGGGCTTGCTCAAAGAAGTATGCAACCTGGCGACCGTAAGGATCATCGCTTGGGATTTGTTCTACGGTGTTTCCGCCAGCAGAAAATACGTGCCAACTATTAACACCTGCGCTATTTCCTGATGAGGATTCTTCGGTAGCCGATATGGCAGAGAATTCGTAGTGTGCAATGCCATCGGTGCCAAGAAGATCAATTGTGCTTGTGAAAGGTACGCCTGGTGCCGCGTTCATGAAACTTTGCACTTGGCCGACGCCACCACCCTCGTACTTAATAGTTATTTCAGCTGGGCCAGTAGGAGAAGTTTGTAATGTGAAAACTTCAATTGGTTTTCCAAGATAGAGATTGATCTGATCAAAATCATGGATCGAGAAGTCCAGCAACATGCCACCGGATTGTGATTCATCTCCTAACCAAGCCGCCCAAGTTGGTTTAGGGGAGAACCTGCGGGCTTGAACCGATAAAACTTTTCCCAGATCGCCGCGAACTGATGCCTCGTGGAGTTTCTGATATCCCAAGAAGAAGCGAACCACGTGGGCAAGCATGAGTGAACCGGAACTCTTCTTTGCGGCTGCTTCGATTTCAAGTGCGTCACTTACTGTGAAGGCAATAGGTTTTTCTAGGAGTACATGTTTGCCAGCAGCAAGTAAAGCGAGTGAAATCTCTTTATGCGTCAGTGTTGGGGTAGTAACAGAAACATATTTAACATCCGGATCGTTTAAAACGATTTCTAGATCCGAGACATATTTCGCTTTGGTTGCGGCTGCTACTGCGCCTTCTTTCGGGCGAGGCGTACAGATGTATTTGATCGCACCGCTTTGGCCGGCGTTTGCCCAAGCCGCAGCGTGCGCATTGGCCATATAGCCCTGACCGATAATTGCAATTGATGCCATCTAATTACTCGTTATGCAGAGAGACGCTTAATCGTGTCAACTGAATAAGCAAGAGACTCATGGACATCTTCGACGCCATTTGGACCTGCTGGTGTGAATTCAATTTCGATGCTGAGCGCTGCTGTGCAACCGTTCTTCTTTAGAATTCCGAGAATGCGCTCGAAGTCCAGATCACCACGTCCAACTGCTGGGAAGTTCCATTCATTTTGCGCCCCAGCCTTTTCTTTCAAGTGGATTCCTGTAATCGAGCCAGTTGATTTATCAAGATCCTCGTAAGGCATGATCGCACCGTAAAACACTACGTTTCCAGTGTCGTAATTCAGACGAACATTAGGCATGTTAACTTTCTTTAGAAGAGCGATGATGCTCTCGCCAGTCGCATAGTTATTGCCGTGAGTTTCAATAGCCATTTCTAGGCCGAGATCCTTGGCAACTTGACCAAGTTCTCTGATGATTCCTACAAGCTCGGTGTCATCACCGATAACCGATTCATCACCATGAGTTTCACCGGTGCTGAGGGTTACGTAACCTACGCCCAGCCGCTTTGCGAGTTGAAGATTTTTCTTGAAAGTCTCTTGACCTTCTTTAGTTTGAATATTTGTGTGGCCGCACATTCCAATTGCTTTGATGTCGTTCGCCTTAAGTAGATCGAGAACCTTTGCTACTTGAGCATCACTGAAGTTGTTATGGACATGTTCGGTCCAACCAATAACACCAGCGAGTTCGATCAACTTGATACCGGCGCGATGTGCACCTTCGACTGCCTCTTCAAGAGTGAAGCCGTGGTAACTATTGCTGTTAAGACAAATTGGATTGTTCATTTATTTCTCCATTTTTTAGTTGAGTTAGAAAGGGGTTGAGATAAAAGTTAGAACCAGCCGGTTTCATTTGGATTTCGGTATTGCATAAATTCAACAACTGCGCCATCGACAAGAACGAAGGCAACTCGGACGAAGCCATCGGCAACATCCCAAGGCTCTAACAAAATCTCATGGCCCTTAATCGCTTCATCAACGCTGTCGACGCGATAAGCGACATGTGGCATGTGGCGAATTGGACCAGTAACTGGTGTGTCATGTTCGTAACGCAGATATTCAACGTTTGCGGCATGAGCTCTTGGGTTTGTTACCCAGACTCGTGTTGCATCAACGAAATTCTCATCCGCTTGCTTTTCATCGGTGATTACTCCGATGTGATCGAACCGTGAGCGATCAAACGCCATTTAAGCCTCCAGAGCCCTAAAGAATTACTCTGAATTCTCTAGGTCGGCTCCGAATGTGTCAATACCTCTACCAATTCCCCTTGCGGGGCCGGGTTAGCGAACGCTGCGAAGAACTGCAGTTACTTTGCCCAGGATCTCAGCGTTATCGGCTGGGATTGGGGCGTAGTTATCGTTTGCTGGAAGCAGCCAGTAGTGGCCGTCCTTCTTGGAGAAAGTCT
>CAIMSI010000122.1 GCA_903844115.1 uncultured Actinomycetes bacterium | reverse complement strand
TGGATATTCGAATTCTGACGCGCGACCTTACGCCCTTTGAGCATCTCACCGCAGAACACATGTGCGATGGTTTATCAAACGCAGCTATTGCGCGCGAAACTTCACACACTGAAAAAGTTATCGAAAATACAATTTCTCGCATGGCTCGCGCCTTTGGAATAAAGGCAGATGGAGATACTAACTTTCGAGTTCTCTTGGCTCTGGCCTACCGAACACAATTTGGCGACAAGTCTTTTGAAAAACTCGGCGTCCCGTGTAGCCACTTAGAAATCGGGGCTGATGGAAAGAGTTATTGCAAGCAACATTCTTAATAACTTTTTGTGAACGCATTTATGTGACCTGTCTCTAAGGGCTAGCACCCCCTTATTCTTCATTGGGGCTGGCACTCACCGGAAATCAACCCTGCACTAACAGAGTGCGGTTGACTACGAATGAAGCAAAAAACCTCCAATTTTTGCTTCTACGTATTTCGGAGAGAATTGAGAAGTAAAATAATGAGCAGAAAAACGTTTGACAAAATTACAAGTATTTTGGGTTTAATGATTGCTTTATTTCTATTCCTTGCGGGAGGACTTGTCCAGTGGGGCTATACATTCGCAGATCATGCGGTGTCCGCGCAGCTTTCGGCGCAGAAGATTGATTTCCCAGCCCTTACCCACAACGCAAAAGAATCTGCTGATGTAACAGCATTCTTTGCTGCGCATGGTGGCAAGGTTTTGACTACCGGTAAAGAAGCCCAGATGTATGCAGATCATTATCTTGGATACCACCTATCTTTGATGCCAACATATGCCGCTGCATCAGGTAAAAATATGGCTGCCCAAGCAGCGCTTAAAGCCACACCTAAAGATCCAGCAGTTCAAGCAGCTGCAGTTGCAGCAGCAGGAACAGTTGAAACTGTGTTTAAGGGAACATCTCTTCGCGGAATGCTTCTGAATGCCTATGCCTTCTGGCAACTAGGTCAGATTGCAATGTATTCAGCGATAGCAGCATTTGCAGGCGGATTGCTATTCCTCGTACTTGCACTCATGGGATTCGCCCATCTGCGTCGAGTAAACGCAGAAGAGGCGATTTAAGCCTCATCTCTCCGTGAGGGAAAGGCCCCCGATTTATCGGGGGCCTTTTAATTTTGCAAATTTATTGCTGTAAATTCCTCACATGTCTCAAGAAAACCCAAGCGTCATTCGAGTAATTGCCGTACTCACAGAGTTAGGTATCGGAGGCGGTGTCACACACCTTGCAGATTCTGCGCGCAGTGCTCAAGAGGCAGCCGATGCGCTTGGAATCCTTGTAGGACAAGTTGCATCATCCATTGTCTTTAAACTTCCGGACACATCGCCATTACTCGTCATAACCAGCGGCCGCCATCGAGTAGATACAGAATTGGTCGCACGTGAACTTGGCGTTGAAAAACTCCACCGCGCAGATGCTGATTACGTAAAAGAATCTTCTGGATTTAGCATTGGAGGAGTTTCCCCCGTCGGATGGGTGAATGAGGCCACTATCATCATCGATCTAGCTCTCAATGATTATGACGTCATCTGGGCGGCAGCAGGACATCCCCATACGGTATTTCCAACTACCTATGCCGAATTATTAAGTGCGACAAGAGCTCGGCCAATGATTGTGGGCGAATAATGCAGAAACTGTGGAGCGCTAGCTATGGAAATCCTAGTCTCACGCCTCTTGTTTTAATTCACGGAATGGGTTCGGCTTCGACTGCTTGGAGTCTTATCACTCCCGAACTTGCAAAAAACTTTCGGGTTATACATATTGACCTGCCCGGGCATGGACACAGCAATATCGAAGCTGGAACCGAAATGGATCCACATTCTCTAGCCGAACTTGTTCTTCATGAACTGGATAATCTAAAGATTGAAAAGTTTCATATTGTCGGGAATTCTTTAGGTGGTTGGATCGCACTTGATTTAGCAGCCGAACATCCTGACCGAGTTCTTTCTGTAGTGGGAATAGCTCCAGCCGGCCTGTGGCTCTCCCCAGTTAATCGTCGCTTACCTATTGGTGCTTATGCCAGAACGCTTGCCAGAGTTGTTCATCCAATCGCTCCTTATTTCATGCCGTATGACTGGGCGAAAAAAGTTGGCTTTGCTGCTGTAAGCCCGCTCTGGAAAGAAATTCCGCAGAACGTGGTGATTGACGCCGTCCAGGCAATGGGTTCTTCTACCGGATATTTTCCTGCATGGGACGCCCTGCTCTCACTTCGATTTGATAAGAAGATATCTTCCAACGTACCGGTCACAATTATTTTTGGCGATACAGATAACACATTGCCCGAGAAAACAAGCCAAGAAAAATCTCTAGCACCGAATCATGCAAAGTGGATTCGAATTGCGCAATCCGGTCATGCTCCGATGTGGGACCACCCCAAAGAAGTTATCCAGGAAATTCTTGCGACAACGTCGTTGGCTTCATCATGACGGTTGTTTATTTCTGGAGAATCCGAAAATCCGCAATCCCACTGGCTTTAATGCATATGGCTTTAGATCGTTTTCAATTGAAACGAATCCCCGGCCTCACATTTTTCAAATCCATCGGAACCGGTAGCGGAGAAAAGTTCACACCTTCTGATGCAGATCCATTGGTGTGGGGGCTCATTGCTGTTGTTGATGATCCTTCGTTACTAGATTTATCTCCAGTGGTGACATCGTGGAAAAAGAACTCTGAATCAGAAATGCGCCTAATTTTGGAGCCGATTAGTAGTCATGGAGCTTGGGCTGGAGTAAATCCTTTTATTTCCTCTGAAAAAAAATCAAACGGTAAAATTGTTGCAATCACTCGCGCTCGGATTAAGTGGAGTAAAAATTTACTTTTCTGGCGCGCGGTACCGGCAGTTACAGAATCTTTGCATAGCCAGCCTGGGCTGGTCCGCGCACTAGGAATTGGCGAAGCTCCGATAGGACTTCAAGGAACACTCTCCATTTGGGATAGCGCTGATTCTTTGCGAAATTTTGCCTATAAAGGAGCGGCGCATGCTGGGGCAATTGCTGCGACGGAGAAACACCAGTGGTACTCCGAGGAACTCTTCGCTCGATTCTCGCTCATAGAGATGCGCGGCTCTATTTAACAGCGAAATACGGCAGAATAAAGGCATGTCGATTCGCCAATACAGACCCAGAAGTCGAAATCGACGTGGCATGACTTCTCGCCAATCTCAGATTCTCTATTCCCTGCTTATTGGGACCGTATTGCTACAAGTTATCTACCCGTTAATCCATGGTGGAACTCTTCGAGTGGTGACGATATTTATCGTTTACTTAGCGGCGCTCACCATGTTGACTCATGCGCTTTTCTCTTTCGGGATGAAGTATTTTTCCATTTATTTTCTTGTGACATTTATTTTTGCTTTTGCTATTGAAGAAATAGGAAGCCGCACAGGTTGGCCTTTTGGTACCTACCATTACTCGACAAGTTTAGGGTTTCAATTATTTAGCGTTCCACTTGTAGTTCCCTTTGCCTGGGTGATGATGGCTCATCCCATTCTGGTGATTGCTCGCAAGAACTCTACTAGTTGGACATTTCTTATTGGTGGTCTTGGGCTAATGATTTGGGATTTATTCGTCGATCCTCAAATGGTTGCTGCAGAGCGATGGCTTTGGAAAGTTGGTGGCCCTCGCATTCCCCTTGAACCTGCAATCCCACTTTCAAATGCAGTCGGTTGGTTTCTTGGAGGAATGGGGTTAATAGCAATACTGCACAAACTACTCCCCAAGGAGCGCCGTAAAGTTGGAGCCTCCGCATTGGTGGTAGAACTCTTTCTTGTCTGGACTCTTTTCTCCGGGGTAGTTGGAAATATTTTCTTCTTCGATACCCCCGGTGTTGCCCTCGTTGCAGGGGTGCCATTTCTAATTTTGCTCATTCCATACTTTTTTAACACTCGTCTTGGCCGACCAGACATCGTTTAGGTATGCAATTACTTTTAGCAGTCTGTTCACTCGGAGCTTTGCTCACGATAATCAATTCGTTGACGATTCGAGTAGTTAAGCCTCGTATTGAGGGGAAGATTGCAGAAACAATTTGCGTCCTCATCCCAATGCGAAATGAGGAAGCAAATGTTGATGGCGTTGTCTCTTCTGTTGAAGGGTCCACAGGGCTGGCAAGATTTGATTTTTTAATTCTTGATGATTTCAGCACGGACGCCACGGCGGCAAAAATTGAATCACGCGAGATCAGTACGGTGCAAGGTTATCCACTTCCCGAAGGATGGCTAGGAAAAAATTGGGCCTGCTGGCAGTTAGCCCAGGCTTCAAATGGTGAATACCTCGTCTTTCTCGACGCAGATGTGCGCCTGCATCCCACTGCAATTGCATCTAGCATCAAGAAAATGAAGGAGCTTCGATGGGATTTCATATCTCCTTATCCGCGCCAAATTGCGCGTTCATTTCTTGAACATCTTTTTCAACCACTCTTACAGTGGTCGTGGATGGCGTCAGTTCCACTTCGTATTGCTGAGCGTTTCAATATTAATTCAATGACAATCGCAAATGGTCAATTCTTTATTGTCAAACGTGAGGCGTACTTTGATATCGGTGGGCACGAGGCGATTCGCGGAGAAGTGTTGGATGACTTGCGGCTTGCCAGAACACTTGTGTCTGGTGGATATCGTGGAGGTGTTGCTGAGGCAAGTTCGGTTGCACAATGTCGTATGTATGAAAATGCTACGGATTTAGTAAATGGATATACAAAATCTTTGTGGAGTGCTTTTGGTGGATTAATTGGAACGCTCTTCACGGTTCTACTTTTAGTTGCGACTCAGATTTTGCCGTTTCTCCTGGGCGTATCTGGATATGCCATCGGATGGTTGGCCTACGCGATAACGGCTCTGTCTCACGGAATTGCAGCCGCTCGCACCAAGAGCTCACCTGCAAATATGTTCTTGCATCCGCTCTCAGCTTTTCTATTGATAGTGCTCATCTTTGAATCCATTCGAAGAAAAAGTGTTGGCAAATTAATCTGGCGCGAAAGGTACTTGGCATAAGTGAGCAACGTAGTAGTAGTTGGCGCCGGTATAGGTGGACTTGCAACAGCGGCTCGATTGGCAAAGTATGGCCACGAGGTTTCGATTTATGAAGCATCTGATCAAGTAGGCGGAAAGTGCCGAACTGAGTGGATAGGTGACTACGCATTTGATACAGGGCCCTCACTTCTCACATTGCCTGCTGTATTCCGGGATCTATTTATTCGAACTGGAAAGAGATTTGAATTAGAGGTTGGTTTGCAGGGAGTTGACCCGGCATTTGCTTACCATTTTGCCGATGGAGTCACCTTTGACTTTCCAAATCTTTCACTTCCCGAGGTATGCAATTCAATTGAGCATGCACTAGGCAAGAGCGCTGCAGATGAATGGCATTTACTCATGCAAAAAGCAGAAGCTATGTGGGACGCCTCGCGTGGCCCATTTATTGAGTCAGAGCTCCCCTCGATTCTCTCGCTATTGAAAACAAAAGGGTTCATCAAGGATTTGCGCACAATTGCCCCGTGGAAGTCTCTGCGTAGTTACACCGCACAGGTGAGCGCAAACCCATACCTTCAGAAAATCGTCGACCGCTATGCAACATATTCAGGTTCAGATCCCCGTAAAGCACCAGCCGTGCTTCTCACCATCGCATTCGTTGAATCTACTTTCGGTGCGTGGCATCTCAAAGGTGGCCTCGGAACATTATCAACTGCTTTAGAAAAACGATGTATGGATTTAGGGGTACAGATAAATCTCAACTCCCCTGTCAAGCAGATTCTTGTAGAAGGCAAAAGCGCTGTCGGAATAAAACTCGAATCTGGAAAAACGATTCTCGCCGATAAAGTCGTAGCAAATGCCGATGCAGAAATTGTCTACAACAAACTTCTTGACTCATCCGTAACCTCGGTGAAAAGTGAACGTAAGAAGTTGGCACGTTCAGAGCGATCCCTTGCCGGATTCTCACTTTTACTCGGGTTAGATAATGCGAAGTTTTCAGGCAACATCCCCCAGATGCGACATCACAACGTCTACTTCCCCGCAGATTACGACCAAGAATTTGAGTCAATCTTCGCTGATGGAAAACCAGTTGATGATCCGACAATTTATATTTGCGCACCAAGTGATCCAACAATGGTTAAAGGTGTGAACAAAGAAGCATGGTTCGTACTTGTGAACGCGCCGCGTCATGATCCTTCGAATGGACATGATTGGAACAAAAATCCAGAAATCTACGCTAAGAAGATTATTGCCAAACTCGATGCTCTTGGATTGCACGTGTCAGATCGTCTGGATGTGATGGAGTACAGAACTCCTGCTGATCTTGAGGCAACAGTCCACGCACCGGGCGGTTCAATTTATGGGACTTCTAGCAATGGAGCACGAGCAGCTTTCTTGCGAGCATCCAATCGTTCACCACTGGCTCATCTTTATTGCGTCGGTGGTTCGGCTCATCCAGGCGGCGGGTTGCCGCTAGTAGGAATGAGCGCAGAATTAGTTGCAGAAGCTATCGGCCGAGCCGATGGATCTACTTCAGGCGACGGTAGCCATCATTAATAACTAGAACAAAACTTATGAGCTGCATAATCAGCCACATCCATGCAGTCCGATTGACCATATCAAAATTAGTATGAATTGAAACCATTCCTACAAATAGCAGTGATGCCCGGACGGGGCGTTCTGCAATCGTTACTTGTGTAATTTCTTTAGCACCAAGACCGCCCATCCGGGCACGGACATATTCCTGCGTTCCGGCAGCAATCCATGCAATTGAAACAACCAAAAGTGGAGCTCCTAAAGCATAAAAACCAAGTGCCCAGAAAAATTCAGAAACACGATCAGCAACAGAATCAGTTACTGCTCCCCACGTGCTTTCCATCGAGCGAACCATCGCCAGTGATCCATCAATTCCATCACACAGTAGGGAAAAGACCAGGAGCGCGATTCCAATCCATGAATGCGCAGTTCGCCACGTACCAACTGCTGCAGCAACACCAGCAAGTGTTAGAAAGTGTGGGGAAGTTTTAATGGAAGCTAGCGGCTTTACCAGCGCATAAGAAATTGTCAGCCAGCCACGAACGATTCCTTTAACTGGAGTATTTCCGTGAAGGGATGACCACTTCAGGAAAAAAGCCTCACGCTCCACGAGAAATTCCTAAATTTTTCACAATCTCTAGGGTAGCTGTAGAAGTATTCATTGTGTAGAAGTGAAGCCCTGGTGTTCCAGCGTCTATTAAATCCTTACAAAGTTTTGTAGCTATTTCAACTCCGATTTCACGGACAGCTTCAGGATTCTCTTCACGACCCAGAAACTTTTCAGTTACTCTCTTAGGTATAGGAGTGCCACCTAGCTGCGCCATACGATTGAGTTGCTTGAGATTTGTGATGGGAAGGATTCCGGCAATAACGGGAAGTTTTGATCCTCGTGCTCGCAACCCTTCAATAAGTGAAATGTATTTTTCCGCATCAAAGAAGAATTGAGTTGTTGCAAAAGTTGCACCGAGCTCTTCCTTGCGAATCAAAACATCAATATCTTTTTCCAGATTTCCATTTGACGAAGGATGTCCGTCGGGGAATGCTGCGACACCAATTGTGAATCCCCCGCGCTTGGCTGCAAGTTCAACAAGTTGGTCTGCATGATCAAAACCACCGGGGTGACTTACCCAAGGCGCGCTCGGTCCGCCGACGGGATCCCCTCGGAGTGCGAGGATGCTGGTGATGCCGGCACTTTCATAGTGATTCAAAATAGATTCAAGTTCTTCGCGGGTAGACCCAACGCAAGTGAGGTGAGCCACTGTGGCAATACCAGTACGCGATGTAAATTCTTCGGCGATACGAATGGTGCGATCGCGAGTGCTTCCACCTGCGCCATAAGTCACAGAGACAAAGTCAGGATGGATTTCACGCAAGTGCTCGATGGCGCCCCAAAGCTTTATTTCACCAGCTTCATCCTTTGGGGGGAAAAGCTCGATAGACAGAGAAGGTGGTGGTGTCTTATCCATAGGGGGTTCAGGGTACCTTTACCGCATGGATTACACGCTCGAATCTGGTGTTGACCCGCTTCGCGAGGCGATAAACAACTCGCTCACTCAATTCGTGGACCGTGAGAGCGCATACTTACGTTCTATTGGAAGTGAGTTGTACCCAGTTGCCGATGCACTCAAAAAGTTTCTCGTAGATTCTGGAAAACGCTTTCGTCCACTCTTTGCTGCGGCTGGCTATGTTGGCAGCGGAGGAATTCTCGATGCTTCTTCGATAAATGCTGTTGCCTCTATCGAGCTGGTACATGTCTGTGCGCTAATTCACGATGATGTAATGGACGCTTCTGACACCAGGCGTGGTGCCCCGGCAATTCATAAACTATTCGAAAAAATTCATCAAGATAATTCACTCAAGGGATCGGCCGAGCAATTTGGAATCGCTAGCGCAATACTCCTCGGAGATCTTGCTCTTGTGTGGGCAAGTAAAGCCCTGCATGAATCTGGAGTGTCATCTCAGTCTCTACTGCGTGCATTTCCAGTTTACGATGAGATGCGAGTTGAACTCATGGCAGGACAATACCTCGATGTTTATGAACAGGCTCTTGCAAGTGAAAGTATCGAGCGCTCACTTAAAGTTGCCCGTTACAAATCCGGGAAATACAGCATCGAACGCCCATTACATTTTGGTGCAGCTCTAGCATCTGGTTCAAATATGGAAGCTTATAGTGGGTACGGAATTCCATTAGGAGAAGCATTCCAACTTCGTGATGATTTGCTCGGCGTCTTTGGAGATCCTTCTCAAACTGGAAAACCAGCCGGCGATGATCTGCGTGAAGGAAAACGAACCGTGTTAATTGCAGCAACGCTGGAGCGATCATCGACGGCGGAAAAAGCGCGCGTCAATTCACTACTCGGAAAACCAGGACTCTCACTTGTCGAAGTTGAGGAAGTTCGTTCGATTATTACTTCAACCGGCGCGGCTGATTTTGTAGAATCCATGATTACAGATTTAACAGCGCAAGCGCTCAACTCCCTAGAGTCCCCCACCATCACTTCTGATGCAAAGAAATTTCTTCTGCATATGGCAGATGTCGCAACAAAAAGGAAGCACTAATGGCAAAGCGAGTTACCGGTCCGACCAATCATGTTGTCATCGTTGGGGCAGGACTTGCTGGTCTAAGCGCCGCACTTCGCTTGGCTGGAGCTGGACGTAAGGTCACAATTGTTGAGCGCGAAAGCGTTCCTGGTGGCCGCAATGGTTTGCTCAAGAAAGATGGATATTCTTTTGATACCGGACCATCCGTGTTAACCATGCCCGATTTGATTGCAGATGCCTTTGCATGTGTTGGTGAAGATATAAAAGATTGGCTCGACCTCATTCCTGTCTCGCCTCTCTATCGAGGTTTCTTTGATGATGGGTCTCAACTGGACGTTCACGCGGATACTGCCAGAATGCAGGAAGAAATTCGCACAGTTATTGGTGATAAAGAAGCTGCTGGCTACGGGAAATACGTCGATTTCGTTACGAAGCTCTACAAGTATGAGATGAATGATTTCATTGACCGAAATATTGATTCGCCACTTAACTTGCTCACACCCAATCTAGCAAAACTTGTTGCGATTGGTGGTTTCCGCAAATTAGCTCCAAAAGTGAATCAATATATGAAAGACCCTCGCACGCAAAAGATTTATTCATTCCAGGCTATGTACGCAGGCGTTAGTCCTCAACAGGCCTTGGCCATCTATGCCGTGATTGCATACATGGATTCTGTAAACGGAGTTTTCTTTCCTAAAGGCGGAATGCACGCCGTACCTCGAGCAATGGCTGCAGCGGCGGCTAAACATGGCGTCGAATTCAAATATAACTCCACCGTCACAAGCGTGGAACATTCTGGAGGTCGCGCAAAAGCTGTCATTACATCGACGGGTGAGCGCATCGAATGTGACGCGTTGATACTCAATCCCGACCTACCCGTTGCGTGGCGTGAACTATTAGGCACCGTCCCTCGCAAAGTGAAGAAGCTTAATTACTCACCTTCATGCGTCACGATGCTTATTGGGTCGAATAAGAGTTATGACCATATTGCACACCACAATATTCACTTTGGAAAATCATGGGATGGCGTCTTTGATGAGCTAATAAATAAAAAAGTTTTGATGACTGATCCCAGCGTGCTCGTTACTGTTCCTACTTTTGATGATGCTTCGTTGGCTCCTGCAGGAAAGCATTCTTATTATGTTCTCTTCCCAACACCAAATCTGACTGCTGATATCGATTGGAAGAAAGAAAAGAGCCGCTATCGCGATGAGATGATTAAGACGCTTGAATCGCGTGGATATGTTGGATTTGGAGATTCAATCGAAGTTGAACACATTACTACTCCGCTAGATTGGAAGGAGATGGGACTTGAAGCTGGAGCGCCCTTTGCCAGTGCCCATACTTTCTTCCAAACTGGACCATTTCGTCCTGCCAACATGGCAAAGGGATTTGAAAACGTAGTATTTGCAGGATCAGGAACTCAACCTGGTGTCGGAGTACCAATGGTGCTTATCTCAGGAAGGCTAGCTGCAGAAAGAATTGTTGGACCGATTAAATAAATTAAGTAAGTAAAACTCGTATTTCTAATTCTGGAGTAGCTTCGCTAAATTTTTGAGCGCCACCTAATCCAGGAATTTCTAACAATACCGCCACGCTATCGACAATTCCTCCGCAACGCACGACCAACTTTGCCGCAGCGCCGAGTGTCCCGCCTGTGGCTAGAACATCATCAATCAACATCACACGTTCACCGCTTAAAATTCCATCCTGATGTATTTGTAAAACACTTTCCCCGTATTCAAGTGCGTAACTTTCCGAGAAACTTGCCGCAGGGAGCTTGCCACTTTTTCGAATCGGAACAAATCCCTTGCCAGTCATTTTCGCAACAGCAGCGGCAAAAATAAAGCCTCGCGCTTCGATGCCCGCAATTAAATCAACTGTCTCACTCACTTTCGCAAATTCTTCTACCGCGATGTTGAAACCTTCGAAGTCCCTAAGAAGTGGTGTTATGTCTTTGAAGAGTATTCCCTCGGTTGGAAAGTCTGGCACATCACGAATCAGGCCCCGAAGAAAATCCTTCGGAGCCTGATCTAAGTGGATATTTTTAGTAATTACTTACCGATCCAAGTATTTATTGGTGACTGGAAGAAATACACCATAAATAGGCCAGATACTAGAAGTAGCAAAGGATGAACCTCTTTGCGACGACCTTGCACAAATCGGATAACGACATGTGAAACGAATCCAGCACCGATACCTACAGAAATGCTGTAAGTAAACGGCATAAGAATCATGGTGAGGAACGCTGGAATTGAAACTCCAAGATCCTTCCAATCAAGATCCTTGATTTGCGACATCATTAAGAAGCCAACGATTACAAGAGCTGGTGTTGCAGCCTCGTAAGGGATGACGGCAACTAATGGTGCCAAGAAAGTAGTGAGCAGGAACAGAACGCCTGTAACGATTGAGGCAAGCCCTGTACGAGCACCTTCACCGACGCCAGAGGCTGATTCAATGTAACTGGTGTTGGATGAAATATTTCCAAGTCCACCGCCAACAGCTGCTAGTGAGTCAACAAGAAGGATCTTGCCGTTATTTGGAATATTTCCTTGACTATCAATCAAGCCGGCTTCAGTTGCAATCGCAGTGACAGTTCCGACGGTATCGAAGAAGTCAGATAATAGAAGAGTAAATATGAAGAGAATCGCAGTAATCACAGTTACTCGGTTAAATGCACCGGTGAGGTCAATATGACCGAAGAGGCTGAAATCTGGCTTTGCGAAGATCTTCGAAGGAATGCTTGGAACATTAAGTCCCCATCCCTTTGGATTGACAGTCTTTCCATCGAAGTTAGGACCAATTTTGAATGCCTTCTCAACGATGATTGCAACAACTGTTGAAACTCCAATGCCAATGAGAAGCGCGCCTTTAACTTTCTTGACCATCAAAGCAATCATCAAGAATAGACCAAGTGCGAAAACCATGATTGGCCAACCAACAAGATTTCCGTTATCACCAAGCTGGACTGGAACTGGGCCACTGCCGGTACGGCGAACGAAACCAGAATCAACAAGACCAATCAATGTAATGAATAGACCGATACCTACTGAGATAGCAATCTTGAGTTGCGCTGGAACTGCACGAAATACGGCAGTTCGAAAACCAGTGAGAACAAGAACGGTGATTATTAAACCTTCAATAATGATGAGTCCCATTGCATCCGCCCAAGTCATCTTCGATGCAATTCCTACAGCTACAAAGGTATTTAGACCCAAACCAGTTGCCAAGGCCAATGGGAAATTTGCAACTGCTCCCATAAGGATTGTTAGCAGACCTGCCATGAGTGCGGTCATTGCTGCAACCATCGCTAAGTTTGGATGATCACCGCTGCCACCAAGGAATTTTCCATCGCCATCTTTAGCAAGTCCGATGATGAGTGGGTTGAGAGCAACGATGTAAGCCATTGTGAAGAATGTGACGAAACCGCCACGAATCTCCCGACCTACGGTCGAACCGCGCTCTTTTATTTTGAAATATGAATCGAGCATGAGGGACCCTTCTAATTTTGTTATCGGGGGTGTTTTCGACCCCGTGCAGTTGTGAACTGGATGCAAGCCAGCAGGGAATAGTAAAAACCTACTTGTTACTCACCGGGAAGACTGGCAAATATGTGCACATGGTGTCGATTTTTTTCACTAAACCCTCAATGAAGGATTGAGCTTTGAGCGCCAATTTCAATGGAAAGTAAATAAGTAGACTCCCCAACATGAATGAGTTGAAAGCCGCTGGAATAAAAGATCCGGGCTTGGCTGCCTCCTATGCTGAATGTAAGCGGCTTAACTCATTGCATGGAAAGACGTATTACCTCGCAACGTTATTGCTACCAAAATCAAAACGACCGTTCGTTCACGCTCTTTACGGTTTTGCGCGATATGCCGATGAGATCGTGGATGACCTGGCCTCTACCCTTTCAGATGATGAAAAAGCGTTTGCACTTAAAGGCTGGGGGGCTCAAGTAATATCGGATATCAAAGCAGGAGTTAGCCACGATCCAATTGGCCGTGCTCTTGTTGATACTGTGCAAAAGTTCAACATTCCTGTCGCTCATTTCGAAGCATTTCTTCACTCCATGGAAATGGATTTAACAGTTAACGAATATCAAACTTTAGAAGATCTCTTGGAATATGTTTATGGAAGCGCTGCTGTTATCGGATTGCAGATGGTCCCCATTCTTGGCGCCCTCTCCCCTGATGCCTATGAATCAGCAAAGAAACTTGGGATTGCTTTTCAGCTGGCAAATTTTATCCGCGATATCGGTGAGGATCTAGAACGTGGAAGAATTTATATACCTATCGAAGATTTAGAGAAATTTGGAGTAAGCCGTGAAGATTTGTACGCTCGCGTTCTAACTCCCAAAATTGTAAGTTTGATTAAATATGAAATCGAGAGAGTTCGGAATCTGCAAAGGGAAGCAAACCCGGGCATTGCAATGCTTGAAGCCGTAAGTCGTCCGTGCATAGAAGCGGCAAGTGAGCTTTACTGTGGAATTGTTGACGAGGTAGAGGCGATTGGTTATGACGTTTTCAACTTCAGAGCAAAGACCTCGACATGGCGCAGGTTGAAAGTGGCGCTACCTGCTTACCTGAGAGCTATAAAAGCTCGTTAGATTTTCTTGCCCCAGTAGCTCCATAATTGCAAGATCCCCAAGACAAGTGCAAAGCCAAAAAGCAAGTCCTCGATAGGGGCACTGGCAATTCTCCAGCCAATAATCTGATGGCTATCGTAAATAACAATGTTTCGGGAAGTCAACCACCAATTCGTCAGCAATTGAAAGGGAAGAATGATTGCGTATGAGGCCCAAAAACTCTTTCTAAATACCATCCGTGATCGAGTGAATTGGCTGTCAGATAACAAAGCCACTAGAACAGAAAAACAAGCGAGTTGGGTGTAGCTCATCGTTCATCCCCCACTGCCCAGTGCGAGTTGACCTTACGTACGGCTTCGATTGTCATGATGGCCGCAAGAGGCACAATCACAAAGAAAAGAAATTCTTCAATAGGTATCCGACCCGGAAGATAAATTCCAAGAATTTGTTTTGTATCAAAGTGCCAGTGTCCTACGTGGATTGCATAAAGGTCCCATACGAGAAAAATTACGGCGACAGGAGAAATCGTCAACACAACGCGCTTCACCCGCTTCAATACAGCTACTTTCAAAAAGAGCTCGAGCCAGAAGGATCCAACTACTGTAAATGCCAGCATGGCCACATATCCGAATTTCAACACATCTCATTCTCTCATTAGGCGGGGCATTCAGTGCTAAAGTCTCTTATAACGGGAGCCGATTTATTGGCTGAGAGGACCTGAAATCCAGGTCGACCGTAGTACCAGTTCGGTAATGCGAATTGGAAAGGGCCGGTGATTTAAATAATGCACACAATTAACTCTCTTTTAATGACAACCGTAGTTACAGCATGGAGCTACAAACTTTCTTTTCTCGAACTTATTGCATTCATAACATCCGTCGTTGGCGTTGCCTTGGGTATTTTCGGCCCTCGTTCCACATGGCCATGGTGGAACTTGTCGAGTCTGCTCTATGCCATTCTCTTCTTTGAACAAAAATATTATGCCAGCGGAGCAATTCAATTCGTATTTATTGCGGGAGGTTTTTGGGGTTGGTATGGATGGGGACCAAAAGGTGCCAAACCTGAAAGGCTTACAGGAAAATCCAAAATTAGATGGCTCCTTGGGTTATTAGCTCTCTGGTTCGCTCTTTATCCATTACTCGTAAACATCGGAGCTGCCGCATCGCTCACCGATGCATTTGGCTTTGCTGGTAGCGCCGTGGCTCAAGTCATCATGATCCAACAAAAGTATGAAGCATGGCCATTGTGGTTCATTGTTGACACCGTTTACACATATCAATATTGGCACGGTGGGTTGTACCTCACTGCAATTCTCTACCTCATCTTCGTTGGCTTAGCTGTCGGTGGATGGGCAAGATGGTTGCGCGAAGCTAAAAAACATGAATCCAAGCCTGCTTAAAAAGCTTGAAACGCTTGAGGGTAAAAGCCACCTCATAACCATTGATGGCGTTGCCGGTTGCGGAAAAACTACCTTGGCTGGTGAATGTGAAGAATTTCTTCGTGGCCAGGGATTTACTGTTGAAACAATTCATATGGACGATCTTTATAACGGGTGGGGCGATGCTCTAACAGCATCACTTACAAAAAAACTCACCGCAATTATCGAAGGGTTTACATCAGGAATTGTGACGGTTGACCAGTATGACTGGATCAAAAACACATTTATTGAGCCTCGCATTTTTATATCGCCTGATATTTTAATTCTCGAAGGCGTCGGTAGTGGTCAGAAATCGATTAGGAATGATGTTGCACTGTCTATCTGGATAGATATGGATGCCCGAACTGCTTTTGAACGCGTTATTTCCCGAGACGGAGAAGGCGTGCGGCCATACATGAATCAATGGCTGATGGATCAGGAGGCTCATTTCCAAGCCGAAGGAACTCGGGGTGCTGCGGATTACTGCATCGATGGCGCGCCCTAAGCCCTACTTTCAGCAAGAAACTCTAAAATTTCAACGTGTCTGACTTAACCGGCGAACTAATCGACGGCCGCTACGAGTTACAAAAACTTATTGCAGCTGGTGGCATGGCCTCAATCTATGCCGCTATGGACCTTCGCTTAGATCGCTTGGTAGCAGTAAAAATCATGCATCCACATCTTGCCAACGATGAAGATTTTGTAAATCGCTTTATCAAGGAAGCAAAGGCAACGGCTGCGCTTAACCATCCAAATGTCGTTTCTATTCAAGATCAAGGTTGGAACGAGGGCGGATCCCCGGCTGTATTTATTGTCATGGAATATATCGATGGCAATACCTTGCGCGATTATCTATTCGAACGTGGATCTCTTTCCGTGGATGAAGTTCTTCGCTTTGTCATCCCTGTAGTAAGTGCGCTTGCTGAAGCCCATTCACTTGGGATTATTCATCGCGACATTAAGCCAGAGAATATCCTTATCTCTAAAGACGGAAGAGTAAAAATTGCAGACTTTGGGTTAGCGCGTGGAGCGCAATTAGGTTCTACCCAAACAGTTGAATCCAGTGTTGTTTTAGGAAGTGTTTCTTACCTCTCACCTGAGCAAGTACAGCGTGGTATTTCTGATGCACGTAGTGATGTTTATTCCTTAGGTATTGTCCTCTTTGAACTTCTTATTGGGCGCAAGCCTTTTGACGGAGATACTCCTATCCAAATTGCGTATAAACATGTCAATGATCGAGTTCCTAGTGTTCGTTCCATAAAGCCTGAGATTCCCGAGAGCATTGACCAACTCATTACCCAGGCAACTTCGCCTAACCCAGACCAGCGGTTTAAAGATGCCCGCGAACTTTTAAATGCACTTCGAAATATTCAAGAATCAATAGACCCGCAAAAACGACAACTGAGCCTCGAACTTGATCTACCCATCCCACCAGCTCGCCAACTAAAAAAGACGAAAACTGGAAAGGGCGAAAAGAGTGAAAAGGGTGAAATCCGCATTGGCACTCAAGTAATTGAGCGCGTGAAAAGTTTAACTCAGCCCATAAAGCCCCCAGAAACTACACCGACATCTGAAATTAGAAGGCGAGCATCCAAGCGAGTGAAGAGAAATCGAGTAATTGCTGTTGGGTTAGTTCTCGTGCTTGCTGGCGCAGGCTGGTATCAATTCATTGGCCCAGGTTCGCAAATCGCGATTCCATCAGTTGTTGGATTGTCTGTTGCGGATGCTAAGGCGCAAATTTCAAAACTTGGACTGCTCAGCGATATTTCTTCGCAAGACTTTAGCGAAGATGTCGGAAAAGGATTTGTCTTGACTTCTATTCCGGGAGGAGGCGGTCACCTGCCAAAGGGGCAAACCGTTCATCTCGTTCTTTCAAAGGGTATGGAAAGAATTTCGGTTCCTTCGCTGGCTGGTCTAACACAAGACGCCGCTACTGCCGCACTTATCAACGCTGGTCTCAAAGTTGGCAATGTAACTCAAGCCTTTGATATGAAGATTGCCTCAACATTGGTTGCCGGCGCAAATCCAGCTTTTGGAACTCCGGTGCGACGAAACTCAGTTGTAGACCTGATCATCAGTAAAGGAATCGAACAATTGGCTTTAACCTCCTATGTTGGCAAAAGTTCAGATCAGGCGACAAATGAACTCACGGACGCAGGATTTGTCGTGAAAAGTGCATTTGCATATAGTGAAGCAGTCCCGGCCGGCGCCGTGATTTCGCAAACCCCCAGTGATGCAATCGGTTCAACAACCGCGCCTAAAGGCTCCACGGTGAATCTGGTCATTTCTCGCGGTACGCAATTTGTCTTTATTCCAAACCTCTTTTCACTGAGCGAAGCAGATGCTCGTACTTCGCTGGAAAGTCTTGCGTTGAAGGTAAGCGTTAAGAAGATTGGTAGCAAAAAGATCAAGAAAGTTACGGGAATTTCACCAAAAGTTGGAACCCAGGTGAAGCGCGGAGCGGTGGTCGTAATAACTCTGAGTTAAGCCTTGATAGGCTGCCCTGATGGCCGCTTCAAAAATTTCACTTCTTCCGCGCATTGGTGCCCACACCCCCACTTCGGGTGGAATGGCCAAGCGCTCGATTGAGTACGCACTTGCTACCGAATCTGAAGCAATCCAAGTATTTGCAAGCAACCCTCGTGGTTGGGCAATGCCTGAAACAAATCATGAAGCAGATGCAGCTTTTCACTCTAAAACTCAAGAACACGATATTGAAGCCTATGTGCATGCTCCATTCTTGATTAATTTAGGTTCTCCAACCCCTTCTACATACGAGAACTCACTTGCATCAACTGCCTATTCGCTCAAACGTGGCCGAGAAATTGGCGCTCACGGCGTCGTAATACATACCGGATCAGCCGTTGATGAAAGCCACATTCCAAACGCATGGAAGCAAATCAATAAAGGCATGATGCCGATTTTGAAGAAACTGAGCGATGAAGATCCATGGTTACTTCTTGAACCAACCGCAGGCCAAGGTCAGTCACTGGTAAAGAAGCTTGATGACCTCACTAAATATTTTGAAGCACTCGAATGGCATCCAAAAGTCGGTGTCTGCCTTGATACATGCCACGTTTTTGCAGCTGGCCATGACATTAAGAAAGCCGGCGGAATGACGGAAACACTAGATCTACTCGTAAGTCTTGTTGGGATCGAACGCATACAACTGATTCACGCAAATGATTCAATGGATGTTTGCGGAGCGCTCAAAGATCGCCACCAAAATATTGGAAAAGGTGAAATTGGCGCCAAGCCTTTCGAAGAACTTTTGGCTCATCCTGCAGTGCGAAATGCTCCACTCATTCTTGAAACACCCGGGATGGAACCCGAACACGGGCCCGAAGTTGCAATGCTGAAAAAAATGCGCGCAAAGGTCAATAAATAATTGCGAAATAAATACGCCCTAACCGGAATTTTGCTCTCCGTAGCCATTATTTGGGGTAGCGCATTTGTCGTGATGAAAGATACCTTGCATCGCCAAGACGTTAATTCATTTCTTGCCTGCAGATTCATTTTAGCTGCGCTTATTATGGCTGTTCTGCGACCAAAAGCATTTGCCCATTTCGATAAGAAATTTCTCATCCGTGGGGTAATTCTTGGAACACTCCTGGGGTGCGGATATATTTTCCAGACTTTTGGCCTTACTTTGACTACTGTTGCAAAAACGGGATTCATCACCGGGCTGTATGCAGTTTTCACGCCTCTCATAGCAGCAGGACTTTTAAAGAAACATATTTCTAAAATTCAATGGTTCTCAGTTGGGCTTGCAGCTTTGGGATTAGCTTTCCTATCTATGAACGGCTTCTCGATGGGATCAGGTGAATTTCTCGTCCTTATAAGTGCAGCATTTTATGCTGGACATATCGTGGCGCTTAGCGAATGGAGCGCCGGTGCAAATGCATACGCTCTGACGGTCCTTCAACTGGGGACGGTAGGAATTATTTGCTTCATTGCTTCGTTGAAGAGTGGATTTCACATGCCACCTGACAGCGGCGTGTGGAAAGCGATTATTTACACAGCAATCTTTGCCAGTGCTTTTGCTTTCATAGTTCAGACCTGGGTTCAATCGTTTATGTCCGCAACAAGCACAGGAATCATCTTGACGATGGAATACATTTTTGCTGCTCTCTTCGGGGTCTGGTTTGGGCATGAATCCCTAACCCTTCGGGTAGTTATAGGCGGGAGCCTTGTAATTGCTGCCATGTACATCATCATTACCGATGAAGGACGTGAGAGGATTCCTGCATGATTGATCTGCGTTCCGACACCGTAACAAAACCCAATGACGCGATGCGCGCTGCTATTGCTGCTGCTCCGGTGGGCGATGACGTTTATGCTGATGATCCAACAGTCAATGCTCTTGAAGAACGTGTATCGGCTCTCTTTGGTAAGGAAGCCGGGGTTTTCACACCTACTGGATCTCTATCGAATCAGCTAGGTATTAGGACACTTGTGAAACCTGGCGAAGAACTCCTCACAGAAACTTTCGCTCATATTGTTCGGGCCGAGCTCGGAGCCGGAGCAGCTTTTAGCGGCATCACTACCCGCACATGGGAAGGTGATCATGGCCTGCTCGTAGCAGATGATGTAATGTCGATCGCTCGTCCAGATTCTGGACCGTATCTAGTTTCCACAACGGCAATCGCAGTTGAAAATACCCATAACTTCGGCGGAGGTACGGTTCAACCAATAGATGAGATCCGCAAACTTCGAAAACTAACTCACGACGTTGGGATTGCCACTCACCTCGATGGCGCAAGAATTTGGAACGCCCATGTTGCTACAGGTATTTCTTTTAACGACTATGCCGATAACTTTGACACCGTCAGCGTCTGTTTCTCGAAGGGTCTTGGAGCGCCAATTGGTTCCATGCTGCTTTCGACAAAAGACCGGGTTGCGGAAGCAAGAATTTGGCGCAAACGCTACGGTGCCGGCATGCGACAAGTTGGAATATTGGCTGCGGCAATTAATTATGCCCTTGATAACAACATTCCTTCGCTAGCAGATGATCATCGCAGGGCAAGAGAGATTGCAGCCGCATGTGCCAGCGTCGCTCCTTTGGCTGTTGACTTGAAATATGTACACACCAATATTGTGGTTCTTGAACTTCAAGGATCTTCTAAAACGGCCCCGCAGATAAATTCTGAGCTAAAGGACGCTGGAATTCTTGCAAGTGCTTTGGGGCCCCACACACTTCGATTGGTAACTCACAGAGATTTAACTGACGATGATATTTCCAAAACGAATTCTGTTTTGCCTGCTTTACTTCAAAGCGCCTTCAAATCTTAGTAACCACTCCTTGGCCTTCAATCCAAAAGCATAATTTCCAAGAGCGCCACCACTTTTTACAATTCGATGGCAAGGAATGATTGGGGCGATAAGGTTTCTCGCACAAGCACTACCTGCAGCTCTTACGGCATTTTCAGATCCAGCTCGTTTTGCTAATTCCGCGTACGACATTGTTTTACCGGGTGGGACTTTACGCATGATTTTCCAGACAGATTGAAAATATTCTCCGCCAGGTTGACGCGTCGTGATTCCATTGAATGCAGTCAAGTCTCCATCGAAATAATCTTTTACAAGGTCACTGATGATCGGGATACTGCGCACAGATTTAAATTCGCGAGCTGAATCATTCTTATCCATCCGCGCAATGAGTTCAGCAAAACCTTCAAAACCAGCAGCAAGCAGAACATGTTCATCACTGACTAGGTAGAGAGTTCCAACCGGAGTCTTGTGGGAGGTCTGCGAGAGCATCCCAAAATCTTAGACCCGAATTAACGGTCGCGGAGCATTTCGGCGACAAGAAAAGCGAGCTCCAAAGATTGAGTGTGGTTCAACCGAGGGTCACACGCAGTCTCATAACGCCCAGCAAGATCTGCTTCTGAAATCTGTTCCCCGCCTCCGACGCACTCCGTTACATCATCACCCGTAAGTTCAATGTGAACTCCGCCTGGATGCGTGCCGAGCGCCTTGTGAACTGCAAAGAAGCCACGAACTTCATCCATTACATCGTCAAATTTACGAGTCTTGTAGCCCGTAGAAGTTTCATATGTATTTCCATGCATTGGATCGCATACCCACAAAACTTTTGCACCAGATTTAGTTACGGCATCGACAATTGATGGCAACTTCTCACGAATCTGACCAGCACCCATACGCGTAATAAAAGTCAGGCGTCCTGGTTCGTTCGCAGGGTTTAACTTTGCAATCATTGCCAGTGCATCTTCTGGGGTTGTCTTTGGACCAATCTTCACACCAATTGGATTTTGAATTTTCGACGCAAAATCAATATGCGCTCCATCAAGTTGGCGTGTTCGCTCCCCTACCCAAACAAAGTGTCCGGACACATCGTATGGAAGTCCTGTGCGTGAGTCGATACGAGTCAATGCTTTCTCGTACTCAAGAATCAAGGCTTCGTGGCTTGAATAAAAATCAACAGTTTTAAATGCTTCTGGATCTACTCCAGCAGAAACCATAAATTCAAGTGCGCGACCAATTTCATTCGCTAGCTGCTCATAACGTGCCCCAAAACGCGGGTCACTTGCAAATCCTTTGTTCCACTCGTGAACTTGTCGAAGGTCTGCAAAACCGCCGGTGGTAAATGCACGCACTAAATTAAGTGTGGCGGCTGAAGTGTTGTACACCTGAACAAGTCTTTGTGGGTTAGGGGTACGCGCTTCCAAAGTGAAAGCAAGGTCGTTCACGGCATCTCCGCGGTAGGCCGGAAGAGTTACGCCATCACGAGTTTCATCATTGTTGCTGCGCGGCTTTGCAAATTGCCCAGCCATACGGCCCACTTTTATTACCGGCATGCTGGCAAAATATTGAAGTACTGCAGCCATTTGGAGAATTGTTTTAATTCGATTTCGAATTGAATCTGCAGTGGCGGCAACAAAAGTTTCAGCACAGTCTCCGCCTTGAAGCCAAAATGCTCGACCTTCTGCGGCCTCGGCAATGCGTGCCTTCAAATTGTCACACTCGCCGGCGAAAACTAGTGGAGGCAATTTCTTGAGTACATCTACTGCGCTGCGAATCGGCTCGCCCTCGGGACCGCCAGGCCATTGTGGTTGTTGAGCAGCCACAAGGCCGGGTGTGAATATTGAGTCGAGTTTCGAGGAAGTCATTAGAGAATTCTACGGTTGAAAAAGATCGCGCCGCGACCAATTATCCGAAAAAGACCTCAGCTTCTGCGTAAAGATCAGGAGTAACTAGCTTCAATTCAGTTGTTGCTGAAGCAAGTGGAACTCGCTCAATCTTTGTTCCGTGAAGGGCCATCATTTTGCCGAAATCCCCATCGTGGATGGCGGTTATGGCATGAAGTCCGAAACGAGTGGCAAGAACTCGGTCAAAGGCAGTTGGCGAACCGCCACGTTGGATGTGGCCAAGAACTGATGTGCGCGCTTCTTTGCCTGTGCGCTTTTCAATCTCCCCGGCAAGCCATTCACCGACGCCAGCGAGTTTGACGTGTCCAAAAGCATCTAGTGGCGCATCTTTGACCATCATGTCACCGTCTTGCGGGATCGCACCTTCGGCAACAACAATGATGGGCGCATAGGAAGATTCAAAACGAGAGTTAACCCAATCGCAGACCTTGCCTACTGAAAACTTCACTTCCGGAATCAATATGCAAGAAGCACCACCGGCAATACCGGCATGCAACGCGATCCAGCCAGCATGGCGACCCATGACTTCAACAATTAGTGCGCGATGGTGGGATTCGGCAGTTGTGTGGAGGC
>CAIMSI010000121.1 GCA_903844115.1 uncultured Actinomycetes bacterium | reverse complement strand
TGAGAGCGGACGACCGGGTTCGAACCGGCGACCTGAACCTTGGCAAGGTTCCGCGCTACCAACTGCGCTACGTCCGCACACTCTTTGCAGAGGCTGCCCTTGCGAGCAGAGGCGAAATCTACCGCACGAAGCGGGGCTCTTGCCAATCGCGGTGGTTCTGATTGGAATAGGTTTACGGCATGAGTGCACCAACTGGCAGCGAGATATTTTGGATGGCAGGTCGTTTGGCGACCGAAGCCGCTGAAATTTCGCATGATCCGGCCTCTTTGGAATCAGATGGTTTTTGGGCAGTCCAGGTGAACTATGAAGGCCAGTGGACTCTTACGCGATTTGAAAATGTGATTGAAAAACCATTTCCGAAAACTGCATGGGAAGGAATCGCGGGGGAATGGACTTCTACCTTGGATCAGGATGCTTATACAAAATATGTTTCCAGGGTTAGAGAATCCATTGCCGCCGGAGATTTTTATCAAGTGAATGCATGCCGGGTACTTAGCACGCGTTGCGATGTGAGTCTTGATGGCTTGTTTTCGAAAGCGCTAGAAAATAATCCGGCGCCATATGCGGCTTTCTTGCGAACAGAAAATCTCGAGATTGCCTCTGCTTCTCCAGAACTTTTTCTTTCATTCAATACGACTAATGCCGGGGTCCGCATTAAATCGAGTCCAATTAAAGGGACATCGATTACTCCAGAATTTGGAGAGAAGGATAAGTCTGAAAATGTAATGATTGTAGATTTGATTCGCAACGATATGAGTCAAATTTGTAAAGAAGGCACAGTAGATGTTTCCCGATTGCTGGGTATCGAAGAACATCCTGGGTTATTTCATCTAGTTTCTGATGTCGTCGGAACGTTGCGTGATGATTTTTCTTGGACCAACTTTTCGCAAGCACTCCTACCCGCCGGGTCCATCTCCGGTGCTCCGAAATCTTCGGCCGTGAAGTTCATTGCGCAAAACGAGAAGTCAAGAGGACCGTATTGTGGATTGCTAGGTTGGGTTGAGAGGCGAGGACCTAATATTTCTGGTGAGCTATCTGTGGCTATTCGCACGTTTTGGCGAGAGAATAACGTCATCAATTTTGGAACTGGCGCCGGCATAACCTGGGGAAGTGACCCAATTTCTGAATGGGAAGAGACGCAACTCAAAGCAAATAGATTGATAGCTATAGCCCAAGGGAGGTTTGGAGAGTGAATTATTTCCATTCAGCCAACCCTCAAGGTCCAATCAATCTGCCCGCAACAGAACATTCCTGGCTTCGAGGTGATGGTTTATTTGAAACGATTAAAAGTGAAAACGGTGAGCTATTTTTTCTTGACCGCCACATCACTCGTCTCGCCTATGCGGCAAAAGAATTACGATTCGAAGAAATAGATTTTCAAAGTATTCGCACGCAAATTGGGCTTCTTCTCCAACGTACTTCGAATATTGCTCGGGGCCGTTTTAGGATTACTCTGTTTCCGGATACAAGCTTTCTACTTTCACATGAGGACGCTCCTCTGCGAATAGCACCGCAAAAACTTTATCTCTCACCCAAAGTTCGATTTAGTGATTCTCTCCTAAGCGGCAAGAAGTCACTTTCATACGGAGAAGGAAGCTTCGGACTAAGGTTGGCAAAAAGCCATGGATGTGATGATCTTCTCTATCTCAACGAGCGGGATGAAGTTGTTGAGACCGGCCTTGCAAATATTTTAGTAGAGCACCGCGGCACGTTCACGACCCCATCTCTTGCTTCTGGGTGTCTACCGGGGATAGTACGAGGAGTTTTGTTGGATTGGTTTAAGGATGTGAAGCAATCGGTGATCACGTTAGAAGATATTGCGACTGCAACTGGGCTCTATGTTCTTTCAAGTATGAGAGAAATTGATCTGGTTACTGAGCTACATACTGCTTCCGGAACGCTTCAAAAGTTCCAAATTTCAGCAGCTGCCGAAAAGCTTCGGGCCGATTACCTTATTAACTCTCGTTCGTTACCTAATTCTTGATAGATTTACCCCATGTCCCAAATCTCGGTAACTGTAAATGGCTCGAAAGAACTGATAGATCCGCAGACTCGGCCTACCCACATATTTACTCCAATGGAGGATGTGGTCGTATGCAAAGTAAACGGAGAGCTTCGTGATTTGTGGACTGATCTACACGATGGAGATGAAATTGAATCGATATCGATTACTTCCGCCGAAGGTCTTGCAGTTCTGCGCCATTCCACAGCTCACGTTCTTGCACAAGCGGTTCAGGAAGTCTTTCCTGGCACAAAGCTCGGTATTGGGCCTCCGATAACAGATGGTTTTTATTATGACTTCGATTCTGAGAAACCCTTTACTCCAGATGATTTAGTAAAACTTGAATCGGCAATGCGCAAAATCGTTAAGACCGGGCAGCGCTTTCGCCGGCGTGTGACTGACGAGAAATCTGCTCTTTCTGAACTTTCACACGAACCTTATAAATGTGAGTTGATTGGCCTCAAATCTGGCAGTGATGAAGAGTCAAGTGTGGAAGTTGGCGGAACCGAACTCACGATTTATGACAATCTTGGACGTGATGGTCAGCCAGTGTGGAGTGACCTATGTCGAGGTCCGCATCTTCCATCAACGAAATTGATTCCTGCATTTAAATTGATGAGAACCGCCGCAGCATATTGGCGAGGATCTGAAAAGAATCCGATGTTGCAAAGAATTTACGGAACCGCCTGGCCAACGCAAGCGGAACTAGATTCACATTTAGAACTTCTCATTGAAGCTGAAAAACGCGATCACCGACGCCTCGGAGCTGAACTCGATTTATTTTCATTTCCAGATGAAATCGGTAGCGGGCTTGCAGTCTTCCATCCCAAGGGTGGAATCATTCGTCGAGCGATGGAAGATTATTCGAGGCGTCGCCACGAAGAAGAGGGCTATGAATTTGTCTATTCACCTCACCTGACTAAAGCAGCGCTTTTTGAAACCTCTGGCCACTTGGATTGGTATTCAGAAGGAATGTACCCACCCATGGTTATGGATGAGGAGCTACACGCAGATGGCACTATAAAACGCGTGGGGCAGAAGTACTACATGAAGCCAATGAACTGCCCATTCCATAATTTGATTTACAAATCCAGTAGCCGTTCATACCGCCAATTGCCGCTTCGCCTTTTCGAATTTGGAACTGTGTATCGGTATGAAAAATCTGGCGTCATTCACGGTTTAACTCGCGCTCGTGGCTTCACCCAAGATGATGCGCACATTTATTGCACTAAAGATCAAATGCCCGGAGAACTTGATTCTCTTCTGACTTTTGTACTTAATTTGTTGCGAGATTACGGATTAGATGATTTCTATCTGGAACTCTCAACTCGTAATCCTGCAAAATCTGTTGGAGATGACAAAGACTGGGAGGCTGCAACAGAAGCACTTCGCCAGGCAGCAACAAAACAAAACCTAGAACTCGTTTTGGATCCTGAAGGCGCTGCTTTTTATGGACCAAAAATTTCCGTTCAAGCAAAGGATGCGATTGGCCGTACATGGCAGATGTCGACCATTCAAGTGGACTTTCAACTTCCCGCGCGCTTTGAGTTGGAATATCAATCAAGTGATGGAACACGTCAGCAACCTGTCATGATCCATCGAGCTTTGTTTGGTTCTATAGAAAGATTTTTCGGAGTTCTTACAGAGCATTACGCAGGAGCGTTCCCACCCTGGTTGGCGCCGATTCAAGTGCGGGCAATTCCTGTCGCTGATGCTTTCCTACCTTATTTGCAGGAGATCACAGTTCGAATGCGCAAAGAGGGTATTCGGGTCGATGTGGATGCGGCAGATGAACGGATGCAAAAGAAGATCCGTAACGCGCAATTAGAGAAGATTCCATTTATGTTAATTGCCGGCGAAGAGGACCAGAAGGCAAATACTGTCTCATTTAGATATCGCAACGGTGAGCAGAAAAATGGTATTTCAATTAACGATGCTATTGCCGAAGTTCTACTCGCAATAAAAGAACGCAAGCAGATTTAGTTATGTCCGAGCTCGCCGGCGGTGCTGGAATGCCAGATAGTTGGTCGCGGCTTTGGGCGCCTCATCGAATGAGCTACTTATCCGGAGAGAATCGTCCGCTACCTGGAAACCAAGTGCCTTGCCCTTTTTGCGAAGTCCCGTCGATGAGCGATGAAGAAGGTCTAATTGTCTATCGGGGTAAAGAAGCCTACGTAGTAATGAATCTTTATCCTTACAACGCCGGACACTTATTGATTTGCGCTTACCGACATGTTGCCGATTTAACCGAACTCACCGAATCGGAACGAAATGAAATTCTCACACTTACCAGCGATGCAATGACAACCCTTCGCAATGTTTCACATGCCAATGGATTTAATCTCGGTATGAATCAAGGCGCTGTATCTGGCGCTGGGGTAGCCGCGCATATTCATCAACATGTGGTCCCTCGTTGGGCTGGGGATGCAAACTTCATGCCAATTATTGGACAAACAAAAGTGCTGCCACAACTTCTACAAGAAACACGGACTTCGTTAGCTAATGGTTGGCACCAGTCTAATTAATTCGCGTATTTGATCTAGGCCCAATTCACTTTCAGAAATCCACGGCAACGCAGGAAAGAGAAGACCGTTGATAAAACCATCGGAGCCTGCTTCTTCTAAGCGTTCGTGATATTCCAGATGATATTCACCGACGAGGTCTTTATGTTCCTGATCGCTCTCCATAGTTACGGGAATTCCATTGGAGTAATCAATAATGAAAAGCGTTTCCAAATCAATGAGCGCAGTAGCTTTCCCATCATCTGAATGGAGAACTAAATATCTTGTCGCCACTGGGTCAAGTATTTTCGATGCAATCGCAGTCATGTCATCAAAATCTAGTTCTGCGGTATCTGTTTCGCTAATGACGACTATCGATGGAATGTACATTTCCCGAGCCAAATTCCACGAATCAATATCTGCCCGCACGATTCCGTCCGCCGCGCTAACAATAAATAGGGCCAGGTCGGATCCTTCAAGGGGGGAGGGGGAAAGGCCGAGGCGAGTGGCTAATTGGTCAGAAGATTTTCCGATAATTGCCACAGAAATTAGGTCGCTCACAGGGAGGAAGCCTACGATGAGACTGATGTTACAGAAGTCTTTAAAGGTGCCTGTCACGCGGATAATTACTCCGGCCTGTCGAGGGCTTCTTCGTCTTGGTTTCACGGCAAATGCAATGAGCGCTCTGGGAGCCTGCGGCTCGGCGATAAGCGCGATCTATTTTTATACACACGGCAAATTCTTTATCGGCACACTTATAACAATTCTATTTGTATTGAGTGATCTCTTTGATGGCACCATGGCCAGACTTTCCGGGGGCGGATCTAAATGGGGAGCACTTCTTGATTCAACCCTCGACCGCATAACAGATTCTGCAATCCTGGGCTCTGTTGCTTATTACCTTGCCAAACAGAACGATCGACTTGTTCCAGTTGTTTTGGTCGCACTCGTGAGTGGTGGTTTGGTTTCTTATATTAAAGCCAGAGCCGAATCCCTCAATATCGAATGCAATGGAGGAATCGCAGAACGTACCGAGCGGCTCATCATTGCCTTTCTTGCAATCGGCCTAGACGGTCTGTCGGTTCCTTACGCATTGGGAATTGGAATGTGGATCTTGGCAGTTGCAAGTCTTTATACGACATTTGAGCGAATGCTGATTGTTTATAGGGCTTCGTTTTGAGAATAATGAAAATAATGTAAATAATGAAAACAATAATCTATTGGGGATACGCGACGGCTTGGTTTGTGGTGCGTCACATGCCAGAAAAACTTGCATATCGCCTCGCAAAAGTTACAGCTGATCGAATCTACAGCCGTGGTGGAAAACAGATTGAACGCCTACGTTCAAACTATGCTCGGGTGCATCCGGAATTGAATCCAGCGCAGTTAGAAGTTTTGGTCAAGGATGGAATGCGATCTTATTTACGATATTGGTGTGACACATTCCGTTTACCTTCATGGGGAATAGAAAAAATTAAGCGCGACGTTGTAACGGAGAATGCCCATTTTCTTACAGACCCAATAGACGCTGGGAAGGGATGCATTGTCTCCTTGCCGCATGCAGGCAATTGGGATCACGCTGGAGCATATTTTTGTGCGCTCGGCTATAAAGTCGTCACAGTCGCAGAGCGTTTAGAACCCGAAAAATTATTTCGTAAATTTTTAGCGTACAGAGAATCTGTTGGCATGGAAGTCCTTGATGCAAGTGCGCGGTCCTTAGGCACACTTTCTCAGCGCCTTCGCGCAGGCGGATTGGTCGCACTTGTCGCCGATCGAGATCTATCTAAATCTGGGGTCGATGTAGATTTTTTCGGCTTTCCCTCACGTATGCCGGTAGGACCTGCAGCATTGGCGATCCAAACAGGTGCACCACTGATCACTGCCTTCGTAACTTATGAACCGAAGAAAATTCGAATTGTCTTTCAAAAACCTATCCAAGTACCAACCGAAGGTACGCAATCGGAAAAAATTGCACACATGATTCAAGAGAGCGCGAATCGTTTTGCTGGACATATTTTTGAGCGGACCGTTGACTGGCATATGTTGCAACGCATATGGGTTGATGGCGATTTCGCGGAACGCACATGAAGAGAAAAATTAAGATTGGCATGGTCTGCCCTTATGGATGGGACACGCCAGGTGGCGTACAAATCCACATGAAAGAACTCGCTGAATTCCTCATTAAGGAAGGGCACGAAGTTTCGTTGCTAGCGCCGGTATCTGATGAGAGCGCCGTAATGGAACCTTGGGTTGTTCCAGCAGGAAGGCCCGTCCCTATTCCATTTAATGGCGCTGTAGCTCGTATTCTTTTTGGCCCTATTGCAACTTCACGAGTCCGACAATGGATCTCTTCTGGTGAATTCGATCTTATTCATATCCATGAGCCAGCAATTCCATCCTTGTCCTTATTGGCATGCGTTGCTGGAGATGGTCCCATGGTCGCAACATTTCACGCGTCTGCGCCAAAGCAAAAGGCTATTTATGCGATTGGACCAATTCTTGAACCTGTGTTGGAAAAACTAAGTGCACGCATTGCAGTGAGTGAGATGGCGCGGGAAACTCTCAAAGTACATTTTGAAACCGAAGCTGTTGTGATTCCAAATGGTATTGACACGACCAAATATTCCAACGGCGTGCGGAACCCGGAATGGTATCGACCAAACACGATTGGTTTTCTTGGCCGATTTGATGAGCAGCGTAAAGGTTTATCTGTTTTATTAAATGCACTCCCAGAGATAGCTCGAGCATTTCCGGATATACAGCTGCTGATTGCAGGTCCGGGGGATGAGGCGAGCGTTCTTAAAGGAATAGACCCAGAGATCGTTCGTCGGATTCGTTTCCTAGGACGACTTTCAGAGGAAGAAAAGGCTGACTTCTTCAAGTCGGTCGATATTTATGTAGCGCCAAATATCCGTGGTGAATCTTTCGGAATTATTCTTGCCGAAGCTATGGCCGGCGGCGTGCCGATACTTGCTAGTGACATACAGGCATTTAACGATCTTTTGCAAAATGGGAAGTATGGACGGCTGTTTCAAAATGAATCATCAGTAGATTTAGCCAAACAATGTCTTTCACTGCTCTCGAATGCTTCCGAACGAGAGCAGTTCTCAAAGAACGGTTATGCATACGCTTTAACATTTGATTGGAAATCCGTGGCTTCGCAAATATTAGATGTATATGAAGTAGCTATAGCTGGAGGTACTGGTGTCACACTTGCCTCGGAGAATCGTGGATGGAGGCGGCTGCGAAATGAGTAACACATTGTTAGCAACTATTTTACTTGTCTTGATTCTTGCTTGGTATCTCTCGTTTTCTGCTACTCGGCTAGATCGTTGCCATCATCGCGTGGAGACAAGTTGGGAGCATCTAGATGCTCTCTTGCAGCGGCGCGCATCCCTAGCTTTGGAAATCGCACGTCATAGCGATATCGATGCGGCTACTGAAATTATTCTCACCTCATCGGCTTACCAGAGTCGTGAAGCAAATATAGGTGATCGTGAAGACGCAGAAACTTCATTATCTGAATCACTGAAATTTCTCCACGAAAGTGCCAAAAAAGGTGAGTTAACAATCGCAGTCAAGCTCATCGATGAACTTGCAACCTTAACTGACAAGATCCGAACCGCAATTGCGATTCATCTAGAGGCTATTAATTCGGTCAAGAATTTGCGACAGAAACTTGTGTTTCGCTTCTTCCATCTGGCGGGTCGCGCTAAGTGGCCTGAAAAATATCATTTTGAAGATGATGAGTTATAGGTGAAGAAGATACTTCTTGGCGTGGCTTCCCTTGGCGTAGTTGCCGTCAGTCTGGCCGGGTGCACTTCTATTGGTTCGGTTGTAAAGAAAGTTGCGGGTGCAAACCAACCGACCAATATTCTGACGGGGCTTCCGGGAACAAGTGGTTCTGTATTAGCAGTCAAGATTGATGACACTGCTGATGCCCATCCTCAGATTGGATTATCGCAAGCTGACGTAATTTACATCGAACAAGTTGAAGGTGGACTTACCCGTCTTGCAACTATTTACAGCACTCCAGAGAAATTGCCACCGCTTATTGGTCCAGTTCGAAGCGCTCGTATCAGTGATATCGAAATCCTGGCGCAATATGGTCATGTCGCTTTTGCATTCAGCGGAGCACAGACAAAACTCTTTCCAGTTATAAACGCGGCAAATCTTGAAAATCTTGGAGCCGAGCGAGAGCCGGCAACTTTGTACTCACGAGATTTGACGAGGAATGAACCAACTAATTTAGTTCTTCATCCTCAACTCCTATTGGATAAAGCTAAGAGTGAAGGAAAAACAATTGCGACGGCACAATCGGTCGGTTGGAAATTTGGTTCACTGCCGTCTGGTGGGAGAGCTATAAACTCTTTCACCATAAAATGGCCCGCATCTAGATATTCTGGAGTTTGGTCGGCGGATGAAAAACGGTGGAAGCTTTCATATCTTGGAGCACCAGATTTAGATGCTGATGGTGTGCAGTTGGGTTCGCCTACCTTCATAATTCAAAAAGTTTCTATTACTCCTTCGGAATATCACGACAAGGTTGGAGGCGTGACTCCGTTCAGCAATACGGTGGGGTCAGGCACCGCCTATTTGTTACGTGATGGGCAAGAGATTCCGATTTTTTGGAATCGTGTCAATGCGTTGAGCCCCACCACTTGGACTCTCAAAGATGGATCGAACGCCAATTTTGCAAAGGGGCAAATATGGATAGCGCTCACCGATACTGAGCCTGTTTTCACCTTCCCTGTGGTGAATACCGCATCGCCAACACCTTCGAAGTCACGGAAAAACTAAAGTAAGATTGCCCTCCTAGCCTGGAGGAAAAATGAGCAACGAGCTAAACAACGGTAAGAAGCAAGTCGGTACTGCCCGCGTAAAACGTGGAATGGCTGAAATGCTCAAGGGCGGCGTCATCATGGATGTCGTGAACGTTGAACAAGCAAGGATTGCCGAAGATGCCGGCGCTGTTGCCGTGATGGCACTTGAACGCGTCCCTGCTGACATTCGTGCGCAAGGCGGAGTTGCTCGTATGTCTGATCCAGACATGATTCAAGCAATTCAAGCTGCAGTCTCAATTCCAGTAATGGCAAAGGCTCGCATCGGACATTTTGTAGAAGCACAAGTATTGCAAAGTCTTGGCGTTGATTACATTGATGAGTCCGAAGTTTTGACTCCGGCTGATTATGCCAACCATATTGATAAATGGAATTTCACTGTGCCTTTTGTTTGTGGATCGACAAATCTTGGTGAAGCGCTACGTCGCATCAATGAAGGTGCGGCAATGATTCGCTCTAAAGGTGAAGCGGGCACGGGAGATGTTTCAAATGCCACGACTCACATGCGCCAAATCAATCAAGAGATTAGACGACTATCAACGCTTCGAGAAGATGAGTTATACGTTGCTGCTAAAGAATTACAAGCCCCTTACGAATTAGTATGTGAAGTCGCGCGCGAAGGAAAGCTCCCGGTGGTTTTGTTCACAGCTGGCGGAGTTGCGACTCCTGCAGATGCTGCGATGATGATGCAGCTCGGTGCTGATGGCGTATTCATTGGTTCTGGTATTTTCAAATCTGGCAACCCAGCACAACGTGCTGCGGCTTGCGTAAAGGCTGTTACGTATTACACCGATGCAAAAGTTATTGCTGATGTCTCACGCGGCCTAGGAGAGGCGATGGTTGGTATCAACGTTGCTGATATCCCAGTACCGCATCGTTTGGCAGAACGCGGCTGGTAATAATTAAGTGAAGTTAGGAGTTCTCGCACTTCAAGGAGACGTTCGCGAACATATCGCGGCACTTAATGAATGTGGTGCAGAGGCGCAACCTGTGCGCACTGCAGCGGAAATAAGGTCCATCGATGGGCTGATACTTCCGGGCGGGGAATCAACAACGATTGCAAAACTTGCGCGCAGTTTTGATTTGTTTGATCTTATCTCCGGTCGTATAAAAGATGGCTTGCCAACCTACGGATCATGTGCCGGAATGATTCTTTTAGCGAACGAGCTTGTGGATGGCGCAAAAGGCCAAGAAACTTTCGGCGGTCTAGATGTGAAAGTTCGGCGAAATGCCTTTGGACGTCAGATAGATTCTTTTGAAACAGATCTGGACTTTGCGGGAATTGGTTCGGTGCACGCTGTCTTTATACGCGCCCCATGGGTAGAAACTACGGATCCTCGCGTCGAAGTCCTTGCATCGGTTGAAATTGATGGAATCTCCCATCCTGTAGCCGTGCGGCAGAACCATATTTTGGCGACATCTTTCCATCCCGAATTGACAGGGGATAACCGTGTTCATAGATACTTTGTCACTGAACTTCTTCGTGGAGTTTCCACACATTCATAAAGTCAGACTGGGGTAGATAATCATGTCAGGCCATTCCAAATGGGCGACGATTAAGCACAAGAAGGCAATTCTTGATTCACGTCGCGCGAAGAGTTTCGCAAAATATATTAAGAATATTGAAGTGACTGCGCGCACCGGTGGCGCAGACCTCGGTGGTAATCCTGCTCTCTACGACGCAGTTACAAAGGCAAAAAAGAATTCAGTACCAGCTGACAATATCGAGCGAGCAATCAAGCGTGGCGCAGGACTTGAGTCCGGCGGCGCCGAATACATCACGATTATGTACGAGGGCTACGGCCCCGGCGGAGTCGCCATGATGATTGAGTGTCTTTCAGATAATCGCAATCGCGCGGCTTCAGAAGTTCGAGTAGCCGTAACGCGTAACGGTGGAAATATGGCAGACCCAGGGTCGGTTGCTTATATGTTCAATCGCAAAGGTGTCATCATCGTTTCGAAAGATGGTGGAGTGACTGAAGACAAGATTATGGAAGCTGCCCTCGACGCGGGGCTTGAAGATGTAAATGACTTCGGTGATAACTATCAAGTTGTATGTGAATCCTCAGATTTGGTGGCCGTAAGAACTGCGCTGCAAACCTCTGGAATCGATTACGAGTCTGCCGACAGTTCGTTCTTACCTTCTGTCTCTGTGCCACTTGATGCTGAGAATGCGAAGAAAGTATTCGAGCTCATCGATGCGATCGAAGATTTAGATGACGTGCAGAACGTATTCGCTAACTTCGACGTCTCCGATGAAGTAATGGCGAGCCTCGAGTAGTTCTCACTTTGCCTCGATAGGCTTAGAACTATGAAGGTTTTAGGAGTTGACCCAGGTCTGACGCGTTGCGGGCTGGGCGTGGTCGAAAGCTCCGGGCCTCAGAAATTAACGATGGTGGGCGTGGGCGTTATTCGCACCTCAGCAGATCTTCCACTGGAGATGCGTTTACTTGAATTGGAAACACAACTCATCGAGTGGATTGATTTGTATCGACCCGATGTCATCGCAGTAGAGCGAGTCTTCTCACAGTTAAACGTTAGAACAGCTATGGCCACTGGGCAGGCAGCTGGTGTTGCACTTTTGATTGCAGCCCGTAAGGGAATTCCGGTCATGATGCACACTCCTTCAGAAGTGAAAGCTGCAGTCACGGGATCGGGACGAGCAGACAAGAAACAAGTAGCAACTATGGTGAAAAAGCTTTTAAATTTGGATGAGATACCTAAGCCCGTCGACAGTACTGACGCTCTAGCTTTGGCAATTTGTCATCATTGGCGTGGAGCGGGCAATACTCGAATTGCAACTGCGCTTGCCTCTTCAAAAATTGCTCGCACCCGAAAGTTGATAACCAAATGATTGCATCGCTCAATGGAACGGTAAAATCTACCTCGCTAAATTCGGTCGTGATTGATGTCGGTGGCGTGGGAATATTGGTTCATATTTCACCTCGGCTATCAGCATCGTTAGTTGTAGGACTAACCGCCCACCTACACACAACTTTGATTGTTCGAGAGGATGCACTCACACTCTACGGTTTTGAAAGTGCGAGCGATCGAGAACTTTTCGAAGTTTTGCAGACTGTTACGGGAATCGGTCCGAAAGTGGCGCAATCAGCCCTCTCCGTATTTGATGCACCAGAAATAGTGTCAGCAATAGTTAATGAGAAAGCATCGGCGCTAGAGGAGATTCCTGGTTTAGGGAAAAAGGGGGCGCAGCGACTCATTCTAGAATTGAAGGAGAAAGTTAAGAGCTTCTCTGCGACGCCTGCTCATCTTGGAAATTCAGTAGGCAATTGGCGCGAACAAGTAAGTGAAGCGTTATTGAGCCTTGGTTTTAATTCTCGTGATACTGAAGAAGCTCTAGAATTAGTTTCTTCGCAATTTGGTAGCAAACTTGGTGAAACAGATGTGGCGGCTTTGTTGAAGTTTGCCCTTCAATCTCGAGGTCGCAAATGAGTGAGCAGAACGATTCGGTATTGAGCCCGGCTGCCGCCGAAGCCGAACGGCTGCAAGAAATGGCTCTGCGCCCCAAATCTCTTGCCGATTTCACTGGTCAAACGCGTGTTTCAGATCAGATTCAACTTCTACTTGATGCAGCAAAATCTCGAAACCATCCGGCCGATCATATTTTGTTGTCGGGACCGCCAGGTTTGGGAAAGACCACCCTTGCCATGATTATCGCTTCGGAAATGGGCGCGCCAATTCGCATCACGAGCGGTCCGGCAATTACACATGCAGGGGATTTAGCGTCAATTCTTTCTTCATTGGTTGAGGGAGAAATTCTTTTTCTTGATGAGATTCATAGAATGTCTCGACCAGCCGAGGAACTTCTCTATTTAGCGATGGAAGATTTTCGCGTCGATGTAATGGTTGGAAAGGGTGCTGGGGCAACCGCCATTCCATTGCAACTTCCTCATTTTACTTTGATTGGCGCTACAACCAGAGCTGGCCTTCTTCCAAGTCCTTTGCGAGACCGATTTGGCTTCACTGCCCAACTGGATTTCTACGATGATGCTTCACTGTCTCGAATTGTGAAGCGCAGCGCAGAACTTTTAGACGTTGTGATTGATAAAGATGCAGTGGATGAAATTGGTTCTCGCTCTCGCGGAACACCGCGTGTGGCTAATCGACTTCTACGACGAGTGCGCGATTTCGCACAGGTGCGCGGCGATGGTCACATCCGGATAGCTGATGCACGAGATGCACTTGCAATGTATGAAGTTGATGACAGCGGACTAGATAGATTGGATCGTTCTTTGCTGGATGTTCTTATTCGCCGTTTTGGAGGTGGTCCAGTGGGACTCACAACTCTTGCAATGGCTATTGGGGAAGAAGCGGAAACTATTGAATCTCTTGCAGAACCGTTTCTTGTGCGAATGGGTTTCTTGGCTAGAACCCCCAGGGGTCGGGTGGCGACAGAAATGGGCTGGAAACAGCTCGGATTGACCCCTCCCGTCGATAAAGCGGCTTCACTTGCCAGCCTTTTCGACACACCGACAAATGAAGCCTAGACTCCGGTCTCATGTCTGCGAATATTTCTAAAGCCACCCAGAAGCAATCACGCCCAGCGCGCACCATTGCCATTCTGACCCTTGTCCTGATTGCGTTCTCAATTTTCGCCGGTCTCACCAGTGCGACGAAAGTGAAACTCGGTCTTGATCTGCGCGGAGGAACAAGCGTCACGCTGACGCCTCGCGGCACTGCGGGTGGAAAGGTAACTTCTGCAGCTATCGACCAAGCGGTTTCAATCATTCGCCAACGTGTGAATTCACTCGGTGTAGCAGAGTCGGAAGTATCAGCGCAAGGAAGTGGAACAAACCGTCAGATTGTTATTTCTGTACCTGGTGATACTGGTGATCGCATTGTTAATCTTGTTGGTCAAACAGCCGAACTTCGTTTTCGTCAAGCACTAGCTTCAGGTGCAGGTACCGCTAAAACAACAGCAACGAGTGCCACGAAAAGCGCAGCTACATATCCAGCCGGAGTAAACGCCGCACTTGATGCGCAATTCGCCGCTCTTGATTGCACAAATCCTAAAAATCGCCAAGGCGGAAGTGTGGATGCTCCAAATGCACCACTTGTTACTTGCAGTCGCGATGGTGGGACTAAATATATTCTTGCTCCAGCGGAAGTACTTGGAAGTCAAGTAAGCAAAGCCGCTGCAGTCCTTGACCAGCAGGGTGGATCAGGTTGGATGGTTTCATTGACATTCAATGGTGATGGCACAAAGGCTTTCGGAGCAATGACTACCCGAATCACCGGCCTTCCAGCCCCTGCAAATCAAGCAGCAATTGTTTTGGATGGTTTGGTTGTTTCTTCACCACGAATCATCGAAGCAATCAATAGTGGAAGCGCACAAATCACTGGAAACTTCACACAGACCGATGCAACAGATCTTTCAAACGTTTTAAAATATGGTGCGTTGCCATTAGCTTTTGACCGCGGTGAAGTTCAACAAATTTCTCCAACTCTAGGTTCAGACCAACTCCGTGCAGGACTGATTGCCGGGGGACTTGGACTTGGCTTAGTCATACTGTATTCACTGCTTTACTACCGTGGACTAGGCGTTGTTTCAGTTGGCTCGTTAGCCGTTGCTGGAGCAATTACATATCTTTCATTCCTCTTACTCGGCAAGTACATTGGATTTACTTTGACGTTGGCGGGTATCGCCGGAGCGATTGTTTCGATCGGTATTACCGCTGACTCATTTATTGTCTATTTTGAACGCTTACGTGATGAAGTTCGCGAGGGGCGTTCGCTCAAAACTGCCGTGGAAACAGGATGGCAGCGTGCGCGTCACACCGTTCTAGTAGCAGATTTTGTCTCACTTATTGCATCCATTTTGCTTTACTTCTTTGCTGTTGGTGGTGTTCGAGGATTTGCGTTCACCTTAGGTTTAACAACTTTTGTTGATCTACTTGTGGTCTTCTTCTTCACAAAGCCGCTAGTTACATTGCTTGCTCGCACCTCGTTTTATTCACGCGGTGGAACCCTTTCTGGCTTCTCGGCCAAAAGCTTGGGTGTTGTCACAGGAAAGGATGTTGCGTAATGGCTCTTTCAGGAATTGGTGGACGGCTTTATCGTGGCGACACTTCAATTGATTTTATAGGTAAGCGTCGTCGTTTCTATGCTTTCTCTGGCTTGCTCATCATCATCTCGGCGGCAGCACTAGGCATCCAAGGTCTCAAGCTCGGCATCGAATTCAAAGGGGGAGCTGCCTTCACGGTGACTTCACCAAACTCAACAATCGATGGTGCTAACCAAGCGTTGAAGGATGCAGGAATAGTCTCTGAGTCAATTGTGCAAAAAATTGGTACAGATAAAGTCCGCGTGCAGACTGGGGCTCTAACTAATTTACAAAGTGATACTTTGAAAGCAGATCTTGCAAAGAATTACAGCGTGCAATCCACAAATATCGATACGCTCGCCATCGGACCTTCATGGGGTAAAGAAATTACCAAGAAGGCGCTTTATGGCCTAGTCGGATTCATTATTGTTGTGATGCTGTACTTGGCGATGGCGATGGAACCTAAAATGGCTGTTGCGGCAATCATTGCCGTCATCCACGACGTTTTCATAACCGTGGGAATTTATGCGTTAGTAGGTTTCGATGTAACCCCGGCTACTGTGATTGGTTTCCTAACTATTTTGGGATATTCCCTTTATGACACCGTGGTTGTCTTTGATAAAGTCCGTGAGAACACGCGTTCAATTACTAGTACTGCAAAACAAACATATTCAGAAGCGGCAAACTTGGCCGTCAATCAGACTCTAGTGCGGTCGTTCAATACCTCACTGATTGCACTTCTACCTGTAGCTTCGATTCTATTTGTAGGCGCCGGACTATTGGGAGCCGGAACTCTTAAAGATCTCTCTTTAGCTCTCTTTATTGGTCTAGCAACCGGTACTTACTCCTCAATTTTTGTAGCAACTCCAATCTTGGCAACACTTCGTGAACGCGAGCCGGCGATGATTGCTCTTCGTAAGCGAGTAGCAGTGCGCAATGGTGCACCTGCGGAAAGATTCGCTACTGAATCAATCCCTGGAGTTATTACATCTACACATTCAAAGGAAGATCGAGTTCGCGGTCCGCGTAACCAGCCAAAACGCAAGCACGTCAAGAAGCGTTAATTACTCTTTCTAATGTGAACGCGCGCGGTGAATCTATGAATCCCCTTATAGAGCCGCTAGCCAAATCCCTAGCTAGTCACCACCCAGGTTTTGCTACTGCCGAGCTTGAGCGTGCCTTCGTGGCAGCGAATAAGGCACATGAAGGCCAGACAAGAAAATCTGGCGAAGCTTACATAACGCATCCAGTCGCAGTCGCCGAGATACTTGCCGAACTTGGCATGGATATCAACACAATTATTGCCGCCCTTCTTCATGACACAGTTGAAGATACTGAATATCACTTGGACCACCTTGAAAAAGAATTCGGTAAGGAAGTAGCACAACTTGTCGATGGGGTAACAAAGTTAGACAAACTTACATATGGGCCGATCGCAGAGGCTGAAACGCTACGCAAGATGGTAGTTGCAATGTCTCGTGACATTCGAGTGCTTGTCATAAAATTAGCCGATCGCCTCCACAATGCACGTACGTGGCAATATGTATCACCCGAATCAGCTTCTCGTAAGGCACGTGAAACACTCGATATATATGCCCCATTGGCACATCGCTTAGGAATGAACGCGATGAAATGGGAGCTAGAAGACCTATCCTTTAAAGCACTCGAACCTAAGAAGTTTGATGAGATTGAACGACTTGTAGCGGAGCGAAATCCTTCCCGCACCAAATTGACTACTTCGGTGATTGATTCAGTAGTAGCCGATCTGGCTGCCGATGGAATCATCGCAAAAGTT
>CAIMSI010000120.1 GCA_903844115.1 uncultured Actinomycetes bacterium | reverse complement strand
TTTTTGCCAGAAATGTGGTCAGCGACGATACGGCCATGGCGGTTTGCAACGTTTGCAAGTGGAACAAGCGTTTGTGAACCATCAAGTGCATCGGTTTTTTCAGCAGCATCACCGATTGCATAAATGTCGGCATCATTGGTCTGATTAAATTCATTGACGACTATTCCGCCTCGCTCCCCGATTACCAATCCAGCGCTCTTGGCCAATGTGGTTTCCGGGCGGACCCCGATAGACATAATTACAATTTCAGCTGGAACTTGTGAACCATCGGCAAGAGTGACAGTGTCATCGTTAATAGAAGTCAGTGAATTTCCTAAGTAAAGCGAGACGCCGTTTTTCCGTAATTCATTCTCAACGAAAGTGGCCATTTCTGGATCGAGTGGTGCTAGGACTTGGTTCTGCGCTTCAATAACCGAGGTTGCAATACCTTTGTGGCGCAGGTTTTCTGCAAGTTCAATCCCAATAAAACCGCCGCCGATGATTGCCGCACTAGTTGGTTTTTTAGCAATCGAAGCTGACATAACTTCAACGTCTTCAATGTTGCGCAGGGACATTGCACGTTCAATACCTGGCAAGTTTGGTCTAATTGGTGCAGCGCCGGGACTGAGTACCAATTTGTCATACGTTAGCTCCTCCGATACACCGGCGGTCTTGAAAATAATTTTCTTTGCTGCCCGGTCTACCTCAGTCACTTCGGCACCAACTCGAACATCTAGCCGAAATCGCTTATAGAGACTTTCTGGGGTTTGCAGAAGAAGTGATTCCTCGTTTTGGATAATTCCTCCGACAAAATAAGGCAGTCCGCAATTGGCATATGAGACGTGACCAGATTTTTCAAGAATGACTATTTCTGAATCCACATCAAGGCGGCGCAATCTTGCAGCAGCTGACATTCCGCCAGCCACGCCTCCAAGAATGACTATTCTCATACTGTTGCCACAGGTAGTCCCTGCGCCATCCAATCCGCAAATCCACTAGTCAAATTAAATAAAGATGTAAACCCAGCTTTTGACATTTTCTCTACAGCGATGGCTGACCTTCTACCACTGTGACAATAAACGGCATAAGTTGCTGACTTATCCAATTTTGCAATTTCAGAATCAAACTGCATGCCCTCAACGTCAATGTTTATAGCACCTTTAATATGCCCTGCTGAAAATTCTCCTGGGGTTCGAACATCCACGGTTACTACCCCCGATTCTGCGCTCTTTGATTGGAAAGCCTTAGCATCAAGATTTTTCGCGGTAGATCCAGAGGAACAGCCGGTTAAGGCAAGCGCAGCAATGGCAAAGGATGCGATCAGTCCGGTATTAAATTTTTTCATTTTTCTCCTAAGCCAGACTCAAAAATAGTTTTTGCAGCTTTTCAGAAACAGCCTTTTGATCGCTCTTTCCCTCGATAATGCACTCTTCAAGGCTTGCTGAAATTAGTGTGAACGCAGCGGTATGAACAGCTTTGCTTACTGCCGACATTTGAGTCACTATGTCATCACAATTTCGACCCTCTTCTAGCATTCGCGCTACGCCTCCCAATTGACCATGGGCACGTTTTACACGGCTTACGATTGCTTCAAGTTTCACTTGATCAGCCAAAACGTGGGTTGGAACCTTTTTGCTAGCCATATTTACCTCACCATTCTTCGTATTAAGTAGAAACCATAGCATACCCTAGGGGGTATAGTACAGTTATTGGAATTGAAGAGCCGAGGCTTTAAAAGGAGAACAACATGGAAGCGAACTCACAGAGAGCTTCTCAAAATGAGCATAAGACAAGCAGCGTATTTCTATTGCTTGCCTCGATAATTCTCGCTGCCTGGATCTTCTACTTAATTTTCGATTTACCTACAACTTATAGGGCGGATCATTGGGACGTGGCCTGGGTTGGCTTCGATATTGGCATGCTCGCCACGCTTCTCACAACAAGTTGGGCCCATTGGAAAAAACGCCAAATTGCTATCCCCGGCGCCATGGTTTCGGCAACACTACTAATTGTTGATTCCTGGTTCGACGTTGTAACCTCAAACGGAGGCCTAGATTTTAAGATTGCACTCGCTTCAGCGGTGCTCATCGAACTCCCCGCCGCTTATCTATTGATTAAATTCAGTCGCCGAGCAGTTAAACGTTCTATCCAAAATGCCAATTCACGTGCCGGAGTAGAAATAGTTAGCGTCTCGCTTTGGCGTACTCCACTCATGATATTTGAAATAGAGAACTAGTCGTTTAGACCTTTCCCTTTTAAAATCTCCGGGGCGCATTTAGCAATTCGCGCAT
>CAIMSI010000119.1 GCA_903844115.1 uncultured Actinomycetes bacterium | reverse complement strand
TGTAGGAATTGAAAATATCAACGACATTAAGTCTGATATTGAAGGAGGCTTCGCGGCTGCTCGTTAAAGATGAGTAGCGGACGCGAAAACTTCCCATGATTTCTGATTCGCAAGAGCATGCAAAACAGCCTGCAAACGAGCATGCAAAAAAACATCTAGTAACCGGGGCTTGGCTTGAGGGCCAGGACCCTGGTGAACGACGCTTTCTTGAGATTGGAGATCTTGAACTTGAATCTGGTGTGGAAATTCCTAAAGTTCGAATTGCCTATCAAACTTGGGGCGAACTAAACGCCGAAAAATCCAATGCAATTCTCGTCAATCATGCGATGACCGGATGGTCTGATGTTCCAGGATGGTGGCCATCAATGGTCGGCCCTGGATTGCCGCTGGATTCCGATAAATATTTCATCATCTGTCCAAATGTGATTGGTGGTTGTCAGGGAAGCACTGGCCCCTCAACAATTGCACCCGATGGAAAGCCATGGGGTTCTCGTTTCCCATCAGTCACAATTCGCGATTTAGTTGAAGCAGAGGTTCGAGTCGCAAACGCGTTTGGTATTAAGAGATGGGTTCTTTGTCTTGGCCCCTCACTCGGTGGCATGCGTTCCCTTGAGTGGGCCATTCAATATCCGAAGCGAGTTGGCGCCATATGCACCATTGGTTCCTCTGCCGTTGCAACTGGTGATCAAATTGGAGGCTTCTCCATTCAGATTCGCGCAATCAAAGTCGATGCGTATTACAACAACGGCGATTACTACCATCAAGCAAAGGGGCCGGTTGAAGGAATGGGAATTGCTCGTCGAATCGCCCACCTTACTTATCGCACAGAAGGAGAAATGGATGTTCGATTTGGCCGCGAACTTCAAGGCGATGAGACCGGAAGATTTGCCGTCGAATCTTATTTAGACCATCAAGCCCAGAAACTTGCCCAACGCTTTGATGCCAACACCTATATTGCTCTCACAGAAGCTATGGCTTCACACGATGTGGGCCGAGATCGCGGGGGAGTTGCCGCCGCGTTAGCCACCATCAAAGTCCCAACTCTCGTGGTTTCTATTGATACAGACAGACTCTTTCCTCCTCGATTACAGGAGGAAATCGTTGAATTGGTTCCTACCTCCGAGCCCCTTGCCACTATTTCCTCACCTTTTGGTCACGATGGGTTCCTCATTGAGGTTGAAGAAGTAGGTCGATTGGTGAGAAAAGCCATCGAATTGGGAGTCTCGAGTACTCATTGAGGCTCGCCACACACCCACAGGGCGGTTTTCGATGTGCATAAAGGCCTGTGGACAATTTATAATATAGCCAGTACCAAGACACGGTTTTTCCAATCAAATAGGAAATAACCAAAATTGCTTGATTAACAAAAAGGATGCTCTGTGCCTGTAACTCGTGCGCCCAAAAACGGCGCTGCAGTAAAGAAAGCAGCAAAGAAAGTCGCTGCTAAGAAAACGGCGCCTGCGAAAAAGGTTGCTGCTAAAAAAATTGCAGCGAAAAAACCACATCGCTTTCCAACAAAGGCTGAGCTAGAAGCGCTACGTGTTGCTCGCGAGGCTGAAGAAAAATCAAAATTAGAAAAGAAGAAGGCGCATCGCTTTCCAACAAAGGCTGAATTAGAAGCGCGCAAGCGTGCCGAACAAGGTTTACCTCCACTTGGCGATGCAGCCACAAAAGCTGCTCCTAAGTTAGACGGCAAAACAGGAAAGCCAATCATCACAAAGATTGACGGGGAAGAAGTTGAACTTGAAGAAGTTGAACTTGAAGATCTTGAAACTCTTGTTGAAGAAGTAACCGAAATCGTAGAGTCTGAAAAAGATGAAATTCGAGTTGTTAACGTTGCTGAAGAATCTCAGAATGAAACAAATGCTTTCACCATTAAGGATTCTGAAGAAGATGACGCACCTGCGCAAACAGTTCTAACAGCTGGTGCTACTGCAGACCCTGTTAAGGATTACCTAAAGCTCATTGGTCGCGTGCCACTTCTGAATGCTGAAATGGAAGTTGAGCTTTCACTCCAAGTTGAAGCCGGACTCTTTGCTGGCGAGATGATTACTAAAGATAAGAAGATGGACAAGAAGCTTAAGCGTGAGCTTGAAACTCTTGTTCTTCAAGGCAAACGCGCAAAGAACCACCTTCTAGAAGCAAACCTTCGTTTGGTTGTTTCACTTGCAAAGCGCTACACCGGCCGCGGAATGCTTTTCCTTGACCTCATTCAAGAAGGAAACCTTGGACTTATTCGTGCGGTAGAAAAGTTTGACTACACAAAGGGTTACAAGTTCTCGACATACGCCACATGGTGGATTCGCCAAGCGATCACGCGTGCGATGGCTGACCAAGCTCGAACAATTCGTATTCCTGTTCACATGGTTGAAGTCATTAACAAGCTTGCTCGTGTACAACGCCAGATGCTCCAAGATTTAGGCCGCGAACCGACACCAGAAGAGCTAGCCAAAGAATTGGATATGACACCTGAGAAGGTCGTTGAGGTTCAAAAGTATGGCCGCGAGCCAATCTCACTTCATACACCGCTCGGTGAAGAAGGCGATTCAGAGTTCGGTGATCTCATCGAAGATTCTGAAGCTATCGTTCCCGCAGATGCTGTTTCATTCACACTCTTGCAAGAGCAGCTCCACTCAGTACTCGATACTTTGTCAGAGCGCGAGGCTGGTGTTGTAGCGATGCGATTTGGTCTTACAGATGGACAGCCGAAGACACTGGATGAAATCGGAAAAGTTTATGGAGTTACTCGTGAACGTATTCGCCAGATTGAATCAAAGACAATGTCAAAGCTTCGCCACCCATCACGTAGCCAAGTCTTGCGAGATTACTTAGATTAATTTAAAGAGTTTTTAAGGAACTAATCCAACCGATTAACGGATAGTGTCGTTATTAGCATCCACGAGCTTGTTTGACTCGTCTTGGATGCGCACAGTTACCTTCTTGAGGCCTTCTGCGTATTCCTTGCCATGATGAGCGCAGAAAAGAAGCTCTCCACCATTGAGGAGCATTGCACGAACATAGGCTTGAGCACCACAACGATCGCAACGATCAACGGCACTGAGGGGCGTAGGTTCGAGAATCAACTGCTCTGTCATGTGAATTGCCCTTCTTGTTAAGTCTTGTTAAGTCTGGTTAAGTAGTAAGAGAACGATAAGGCATACGGGGTTTATTCCCGCCTGAATTTACGAATGATTAAGCGAGATTTCTCTCAATTCGTGCCAATTTCTCAGTAAGTGGACATATTTATCTACATTTTCGGCGCGTATGGCACTCCATTGCTCGTTCGGAAGATAGCCTTCCTCCCCGTGGCCATTGATGAAGTAATTCCAGACTTAACAAGCTACACCGCTAAAGATCTCGCGGTGCTTGAGGGCCTCGACGCCGTTCGTAAACGTCCCGGAATGTATATCGGTACAACAGATTCGCGCGGACTCATGCATTGTCTGTGGGAAATTATCGATAACTCGGTGGATGAAGCACTAGGTGGACACTGTAAGAAAATTGAAATTAATCTTGAGTCCGATGGTTCTGTAGAAGTTCATGATGATGGCCGTGGAATTCCTGTCGATAAGGAACCAAAGACTGGCCTTACAGGTGTTGAAGTTGTTCTCACAAAATTACACGCAGGTGGAAAATTCGGTGGCGGTTCATATGCAGCATCCGGTGGTCTTCACGGAGTTGGAGCTTCTGTAGTAAACGCACTCGCTTCTAGATTGGATGCTGAAGTTGATCGTGGTGGCAAAATCCACTGGATGTCTTTTCAACGCGGCAACGCAGGTATTTTTGATGGAGATGGACCAAAGGCTGCGTTTACTGAAAGCAGCGGGCTTCGAGTTATCGGGAAAATTTCTCCAAAAATTACTGGTACCCGTATCAAGTGGTGGTTTGATCGCCAAATCTTCCTGAAGGAAGCAGAACTTTCTATCGAGGATATTCATGCTCGTGCACGCCAGACTTCATATTTGGTCCCAGGTCTTACGCTCATTGTTAACGATAATCGCACCAAATCGAAGAGCTCGGAAACGTTTTATCACAAAGGTGGAATAGGGGAGTTCTGTACATTCCTTCGCCCAGATGAAGCTATCGGTGAAGTAATTCGTTTGCAAGGCACAGGGGATTACACCGAAACAGTTCCTGTCCTTGATGACAAGGGCCACATGATGCCCACAGAAGTTGCTCGCAACATGGGCGTTGATATTGCTCTGCAATGGGGCAATGGGTATGACACAACACTGGCATCTTTTGTAAATATTATTTCAACACCTAAGGGCGGAACTCATACCGCAGGTTTTGAGCGCGCGATTACAAAAGCATTTAACGACGCGCTTCGTGCTAATAAAGTATTGAAGAACAATGAAGCCGATGTAATCAAGGACGATGTCCTGGAAGGCTTAACGGCCGTAGTCACAGTCCGCATGTCCGAGCCACAGTTTGAAGGCCAGACCAAGGAAGTACTTGGAACTGCCGCTGCTACCAAGATTGTTGCCAACGTAGTTGCCGAAGAAATGAAGAACTTCTTCAATACGACCAAGCGCATTGATAAGGCGACAGGCAAAGCTGTCATGGAGAAGATTGCTGGCGCTTCACGCACCCGTCTTTCTGCTCGTGCACACAAAGATTTGCAACGCCGCAAGAACGCTCTGGAATCATCTTCACTTCCAACAAAACTTTCAGATTGTCGTTCTGATGACACTGGCCGCACCGAGTTATTTATTGTCGAAGGAGATTCAGCGCTTGGTACAACCAAGGCTGCTCGTAACTCAGAATTCCAAGCGATCCTTCCAATTCGCGGCAAAATCTTGAATGTTCAAAAGGCTTCACTCTCCCAGATGCTTGAAAACAGCGAATGTGCATCCATCATTCAGGTCATAGGCGCTGGTTCTGGCCAATCATTTAATTTAGATGATGCTCGTTATGGCCGCATAATTTTGATGTCCGATGCTGACGTTGATGGTGCGCACATCAGATGCCTGCTCCTTACTCTTTTCCATCGCTACATGAAGCCGCTAATCGATGATGGCCGAGTATTTGCTGCGATTCCTCCACTTCACCGCATTGATGTTATTGGTGGAAAACGTGGAGAAGTTATTTACACATATTCAGATGATGAGATGAAGAGAATTACGGCCGGCCTGACCAAGGAAGGCAAGCGTTGGAAGGAACCAATCCAGCGTTATAAGGGACTTGGCGAAATGGATGCAGATCAACTCCGTGAGACCACAATGCTTCCTGAAGCTCGCACATTACGTCGCATCACGATGAATGATACGGCCGCTGCAGAGAAGATGTTTGAGTTGTTGATGGGTAATGACGTCGCCCCTCGCAAAGAATTTATCTCTTCTGCTGAAATTGATCGCGAGAGAATCGACGCCTAAATGGCGGATTTTTCTTCTATCGAATCAGAACGACTTTATATGCGCCCCTTTAGGGACGAAGATGCACCTGCGATGTTGGAATATCACAGTGATCCAGATATCTGTCGATATATTCCGTGGAACGTTCGAAACCTTGAAGAGGTCAAGAAGAGCATTGAAGAAAATAAGAGTGCTTTCCATCTCACCGCAGAGGGCGACTATTTAACCCTTGCGCTGTGCCGCAAATCAGATGATCAACTTATTGGCCAGATGAATGCGATGTATCGGAGCAAAGAACATCAAAAGGGTGAATTTGGTTATGTGATCAATCCAAAGTTTGGCCGCCAGGGATATGCCAGTGAGGCTAGCGCAGCGTTGATTAGTGCCCTTTTTGATTCGGGACTATTTCGGCGCGTCATTGCCAATATAGATGTTCGCAATATCCCATCATGGAAGCTGGTCGAACGAATCGGAATGCGTCGGGAAGCTCATTACATTCAGGATTATTGGTTTAAAGGGGAGTGGACGGATTCCTATATTTACGCGACCCTCAAAGATGAATGGCAGTCAAGCCACTAAATATCTACTGCGAGTGACCTTGCTTATTTGGTAGAAATAGCCATGCGGGTATACATGTGGATTGTGCATCCAGAGGGGTATGTACGTGAGATTTTCTACGAGTCACTTCCACGGTGGCTTTATAGAATTATATTCGTGTACCACCTTTCTAAAATAGGTAACTTAATATCCGTTTTTATGGGTTATTCAACACTTACTCCGAGATCTAAAAATTTAGAAGATCGCTCTCGCCGATTTCTCATTGGAACAATAAGACCATATGAGCATTTTGTCGATTTGCAGATGAAGGGAAGCTTTACGAGCCTTGAGTCAAATAAAGGGGAGGATCGACGGCGTTCTGACGCAGAAATCGAATGTTGGGTCAATGAGCAACTTGGACATTTCTCGCTTAGAGATAGAAAAAAATTTATGAAGGCTGCGAAAAAGGAGCGGGATAAAACCTTCGGGAAGTAAGCACGATTTATCTTTAAGTCCATTTTCAAGTCGCTTTTCCACATAAACCTAGATGAATCTCTAGCGCTTAGATAAAAATTAGCAAACTCCAATCATTCAATTGATTGGGGCGTTGTGAAAAAATTCTATTCAAGTACCTTTATTGTCCTTTTAATCCTTTCTTCTTTATCTTTAGTTGTCAGTTCCACAAGCTCAGCTAATACAAATTTTGGTGGGATGGCGCCCGGCCCTCCTTGGAGTCCAGTAGTCAAAACAGCAGCGTTCAATAAAGTTTGTCTAGGTGCAACTCACGATCCTCATTATTCCGTGCATGTTCCAGGCACTATAAATGTAATCGCTTCAACAACTTGCGCCGGAAGGCAGGTGAGCGTGGAGACAGATCTATACCAAGGTTCGTTACCAATGAAAATTACTTTTTTAACACGTGCTTTTGTCTCACGTAAATCAATCGCTGAGCTTTCTACAAGTTGGAAATGTCAACTCGGCCACACTTACGTCATTACTTCAATTTCTTATCACGCGGACGATCGATTTCACACTGCAGAAACCCTCAATAGAGCAACGGTATATTGAGGGAAAATTGTGATTAGGCCAAGTGCAAAACCAAATTCAAAAAAGTAGATTCTTAGGCGAGGCGAGTACGGCGAGGAGTTGCGAAAGCCTTAGAGGTTTCGGTCAACTCATCAGAAACCTGTTTCTTGATTGCATCTTCAGATGCGAGAAGCTTTTTCAAGAACGCAATGGTTTCTTTTAGCTCTTTTTGTTCTGTTTCGAGTTCGAGCTTGCTCATTTTGGTCAATCGACGAAGTGGCATATCAAGGATGTAGTTAGTCTGCTCGTCTGAAAGCTTAAAGCCCTTCATCAGGGCAGCTTTAGCGGCGGCTGCATCATCGCTTCCGCGAATAATTTTGATGACCTTATCGATGTCGATGATTGCTTTGAGCAAGCCGTCAACAAGATTCAGGCGGCCTTCCGCTTTTGCCTTACGAAATTCTGAGCGACGACGAACAACTTCAATGCGGTGATCGATAAAGACTTGGAGCAAATCTTTAAGACCAAGAGTAAGGGGCTTGCCGCCTACGAGAGCGACGGCGTTAATAGAGAATGCATCTTCCATGGGAGTGAGTGCGTAAAGCTTCTCAAGGACATCTGCCGCCTCATACGCTGGCTTGATTTCAACAACAACCTTCGTTCCTTGCTGGCCATCGGTGAGATCGACGATATCTGAAATCCCTTGAATCTTCTTTGCCTTAACAAGGGCTGCAATCTTTTCTACAATCTTTTCTGGACCGATGTTGTAAGGAAGTTCGGTAATGACAATGCCTTCTTTGCGGCTGGTGACCTTTTCAATTGCCGCTGTTGCGCGCACTTTGAATGAGCCACGCCCAGTTGCATACGCCTCTTCGATTCCTTCAAGGCCAACTATCTGTCCGCCGGTTGGGAAATCTGGAGCAGGAACATGTTTCATGAGCTGCTTCAAGGTTGCCTTCGGGTTTTCGATTAAATACTTTGTTGCCGAAATGACTTCACCCAGATTATGTGGAGCCATATTAGTTGCCATACCTACGGCGATACCTGATGCACCATTTACAAGAAGATTTGGAAATGCGGCAGGCAATACGAGTGGCTCAAGAAGTTGGCCATCGTAGTTAGGTCCAAAATCAACTGTGTTCTCATCACTTTCATTTACAAGAGCAAGGGCAGCGGGAGCCAGGCGAGATTCGGTGTAACGCATTGCGGCAGGGCCGGCATCGAGTGATCCAAAGTTTCCATGGCCATCTACGAGTGGCAAACGCTGGGAGAATGGTTGTGCCATACGGACCATCGCATCATAAATTGCGCCATCACCGTGTGGGTGCAATTTACCCATCACCTCACCGGCAACACGAGCACACTTCACGTGACCCTTATCCGGACGAAGTCCCATTTCAGACATCTGGTGCAAAATGCGACGCTGTACCGGTTTCATTCCATCGCGAGCATCGGGAAGTGCGCGAGAATAAATAACGGAGTACGCATATTCAAGGAAAGACTCGGACATCTCATCAGATACATCGATGTCTACGATTTTGCCAGGATTTTCTCCGGCTTTTGGAAGCGCGACTTTAGTCGCCTTACTCGCTTTTGCAGGTTTCGCTGGAGTCTTTGCCACGCGCGTATCTTGCCAAGAGATGTGGGATATTTCGGTGACCGACACCTTTAGCGGCGCACTTAGCCTAAAGTGTGACCGTGCCCGCCGGATTACAGGATCTCTCCCAATCAATTTTTGCCGCTTTAGGTGGCGCTGGTCTCACAAATTCGTTGAATCTGCCGCAATCAGAACGCATCTGCCTTTTACTCGTCGATGGTTTGGGGAATGATGTTATTGAGAAATATGGCGCGCAATTTCCAGCCCTCGCTGCTCTAAATCGCACAGCTGTATTAAATTCCACCTTTCCATCTACTACTGCAACTGCGCTCGCAACACTGGGAACAGGTGTGATGCCTGGCGTTCACGGGATGTTGGGGTACACAATTCGCGTTCCTCGAAGTGGTGAACCGGGACGACTGCTAAACGCATTGAAATGGGATGAACGAGTTGATCCTGTTATGTGGCAATCGCAACCGACATTATATGAGCGCGCTCTCAGCGATGGAATTAAGAGTTCCTACATTGCAGCGAAGCGATATGAAGGTACAGGGTTTAGTCGAGCTACTTTGAGGGGTAGTGAATACCTTGGTGCCAATTACACCGAAGACATGGTTGCTTATGCAAAGAGCGCGCTTGCCGCGCCACACTCATTTGCATATGTCTACGTTAATAATCTTGATCATGCTGGACACAACGATGGGGTTGGTTCTAGAAAGTTTTTAGAAGCTATGTCCTTTGTAAACGACCTCGTTTTACAACTTACCCAAGGCCTACCCACCGGGACATATTTTGTTCTTTCTTCAGATCACGGCATGGTAAATGTTGAGGAGAAATTAGTACTAGGAAAAGATAATTCTCTGATGGATGACGTGACACTTTTGGGCGGAGAGCCACGTGCTCGTCACATTTATGTGCGCGAAGGCGCACTTGATGATGTTAAGGGTCGCTGGGCGGTGCAATTGGGGGATCGAGTAGACCTATACACGAAGGAAAGTATTGCTACGTTGATCGGGGGAGAGGTAACTCTAGATTCTCGGGAGCGACTAGGAGATTTAATTGCTGTACCTAAGGGTGGCTTGATTTTGATTGATCCCACCCGGGAACCTCAAGAAGGAAAAATGATTGGCCATCACGGTGGAACTACTGCCATTGAAATAGAAATACCGCTACTTACTGCCCAGCTCTAATTACTCGGTCGGCTCATCTTTCTTAGTTCCGAACATAATGTCATCCCATGACGGAATTCGAATACGTTTTGTCACGCCATCTTTCTTTGCATCAGATGGGATCGCTTCGGTGGGAGTTTCTGAAACTTCATCCTCGGTCACTTCTTGATCGGGAACTACTGATAAAGAAACGTTTTCAATTACGGTTACTGATTCGGAATAAGCGGTGAGCCTTGGCGCAGGAGCGGTCTGTTCGCCACCGAAAACCATGCCGTGGGATGGAGTATTTGGTCGTAGAGGTTTTTCATCCCCGCTAATCCAGCGAGCACCATCGTCATCTGCAACAAGAGTGCGGTTATCTAACTCAAATATCCAATTGGCTTCCGCAGTTCCTCTTCCATCAGTGGTGGGATATTGCAAGACAATTGTCCACGTCGAGTCATCATTGCGGTGGGTATTCCAGTCCACCTCTGACATGTCGACACCACGGGGTTGGAGCTGAGCAATAGTTGCAGTTGCAAGTGTGGGAGATGCGGAATCTCTGCGAAGTTGCGTTTGAAGTGCAAGTCCAATGACATATGCGCGTTCTTGCATGATCGGTCCAGAAAATTTATCAATTTTCTCAAGGGACCAATCAGTCGTTGTTGAAATCGCTGCGGCACTTTCCCCGGAGCGAAGTCTGGATTGAATTTCTTTGACTGAGTATGTAGCGCGATCCTCATAGGGTGTGACTGAAACAAGTCGAGGTTGGTTGACGAGGGCTTTCAAGTTATCGCTAATGCGAACAAAAAATGTTTGGCCATCCCCGTCGGCAAGCTCAATCTGAGTGCCATCCTCAGTTCGCCCGACAACTCGTAGGTCCTTCATGAGGCAAAGAGTGCCACAACGGGGAGAGTTAGCGTGGGAGGTAGGATTCGAGTCATGGATTCACTTGCTCGCGAACTATTGGAATTGTTGGAATTGGCACAATCCACGGCGCGCAAGGCTGGGGATCTTTTGACGCCAAGGCCAGATAATTTCAGCCTCAAGCAAAAGACATCTGCACGGGATTTTGCGACCCAGATGGACCAAGCCAGTGAAAAGCTGATTGTCGAATCAATCCTTGCGGTGCGTCCGGACGATGGCATTATTGGCGAAGAGGGAAGTGAGCGGCCGTCAAAGAGTGGAATTACTTGGGTCATCGATCCCATTGACGGCACTGTTAATTATTTTTATGGATTGCCTGCATGGAATATAAGCATTGCGGCCAAAGATAGCGAAGGTGTATTGGTAGGCGTTGTAAATGCTCCCACTATAAATTCAATGTGGCATGCGGTACGCGGACACGGTGCATTTCTCAATGACAAGCCAATCTCATGCAACGATCCCGTAGAACTTCACGAAGCCCTTATTGCTACAGGATTTTCATACGACCAAACTAAACGCGGATTGCAAGCAAAATTTATTTCAGAGCTCATTGTCGAGGTGCGAGACATTAGACGAGTGGGAGCTGCTGCCGTAGATCTCTGTGGTGTTGCCTCTGGTTGGTTTGATGGCTATTTTGAAAAGGACCTTCATGAGTGGGATTTGGCAGCTGGAGGTTTAATTGCCCGAGAGGCAGGAGCCCTTGTGACAGGTCGAAATGGGGGCCCAGCAGGTAATGAGATGACTATTTGCGCTGGCCCAGCGCTGCACGCTGCCCTCGTTGCTCGAATTGGCTAGTCACGCTCGGCTGTGGCAAAATACCCCTTCTGGTCAGGGATCTTCCCTACCCAAGAGAGACCCTCTTCATTAAAGCTATTTTTAAGTTAGGAAAAGCCATGAACGTGTTAGATGCAGTAGATGCTGCTTCACTTCGCTCCGATGTACCTTCTTTCCGTTCCGGAGATGAACTCAAGATTCACGTTCGTGTTATCGAAGGTAGCAAGAGTCGTATCCAGATTTTCCAAGGCCTCGTTATTCGTCGCCAGGGTTCAGGAGTTCGCGAAACTTTCACAATTCGCAAGATTGCATACGGAGTTGGCGTAGAACGTACATTCCCAGTGCACACACCAGTCATTGAACAATATGAAGTTGTGCGTCGTGGCGATGTTCGTCGCGCAAAGCTTTATTACCTTCGCGATCTTCGCGGCAAGGCTTCCAAGATTAAGGAACGCCGTAACGCTGATGGTTCTAACATCATTGAGCCAACAATTGTTAAGGTAGAAAAGAAGGCAGAGCCGGTCGCAGTAGTTCCTGCTGAGCCAGTTGTTGTAGAAGAAAACTTGCCTGTAGTTGAAGCAGTAGCTGCGGAAGCAGTCGCTGAAGAGACAACAGCAGAATAACCTTCACAACTTTTTATATGCGCTTCTTTAGGAAGGGCTCCCTTCTCCGCGAAGTTCCGATCATCGTGGTTTCGGCGTTGGTTGTTTCAATTATCATCAAAACTTTCTTCTTGCATTTTTTCTTCATCCCTTCTGGGTCTATGGAAAACACGCTTCAAGTCGGGGATCGCATTGCGGTAAATAAACTCGCTAACTTTGTCTCTGACATTCGCCGGGGAGAAGTAGTCGTATTCCGAGATCCTGCCAAATGGCTGGGTGAGCCCGCGCCATCTACTGCCTCTGCACCTGTTCATGCCTTACAAACTGGCTTGGAAGCTGTCGGCATATTGCCTGATCCTGCCAAGCAATATTTAATTAAAAGAGTCGTTGGTGTTGGCGGAGATAGCGTCATTTGTTGTGACAAATCTGGACATCTGACGGTTAATGGAACTTCTGTAAATGAGCCATACATTTTTGCCGGTAATGCCCCTAGTGATTCTAAATTTAATGTAACTGTTCCTAAAGGATTCATATGGGTGATGGGCGATCACCGAGGGGCAAGTGCTGATTCACGTTTTCACACAGATGATGTCCACAAGGGAATGGTTCCTTTGAAGAGCGTCGTTGGTCGCGCGGTATTTGTTGTGTGGCCTTTTAATCACATAAAGTTCTTAACGGTTGGGCATGACCTCTCCAAGGTCGCAGTTAAAACTGCTTAATATAGAAAATAAGCTTCGCGATTCTGGTATCAAAGGAATTGCGGGAGTAGATGAAGCAGGGCGTGGCCCATGTGCTGGCCCGCTTGTTGTAGCAGCAGTCATTCTCAAAGATTCAAATTCCGAAGCACTTGCCCGAGTTCGTGATTCAAAAGAATTAAGTGAAAAAGTTCGTGAAGAGCTCTTCCCAATTGTTAAAGCAGAGTCACTTGCATTTTCGATTATCGAGATTTGGCCCGATGAGCTCGATGAACTTGGACTTCATAAATCAAATCTTGAAGGCATGAGACGGGCTGTTTCATCACTGACTGTGGCTCCCGAGTATGTATTAACCGACGGCTACGCGATAGAAGGCATGGAAATGCCGACGCTAGCTGTATGGAAAGGTGATCAAGTTGCGCTGTCGATAAGCGCGGCATCCATTCTTGCGAAAGTACATAGAGATCACATCATGATTGAACTTGATGCCAAATACCCAGGATATGGATTTGCCGCTCATAAGGGATACATAACAGCGGCGCACACCGCGGCTCTTGCGAAACTTGGCGTGAGCAAGGTTCATCGCAAGTCATTTGCCAATATTCACAAGCTTCTTTATTAACACCTCAACAAGTTTGCCTCATCGTATTTTGTAATTCAATTTAGCCTTCGTTCATTATGAAGCAACGAAAAAGCTCGCTGAAAGAACTCGGCGCTAACGGGGAAGAAGCAGTCTCGCAGTATTTGCAGCAAAAAGGGATGCAGGTTATCGATCGGAATTGGCGCATCAAAGGCGGTGAAATCGACCTCGTCTGCGATGACGGTGGAGCAATCGTCTTTGTCGAAGTAAAAACACGAACAAGTAATTTGTACGGCACTCCCTTCGATGCAATTACTCCCGACAAGGCATTTCGACTGCAACGTCTAGCTTTAGCTTGGATGGCTATGAATCATAGATGGGGTCAGGATTACAGAATTGATGTAGCAGGAGTTTGGATGGATGGTTATGGAGCCTGCGAGATTGAACATCGAAAGGCTGTTTTGTAATGTCTTTGTCCCGAATCCGAACGCTGACTCTTGTAGGGCTGGAAGGACATGTTGTTGATATCGAAGTTGATATCGCCGAAGGACTTCCAAGTTACACACTGCTTGGATTGCCCGATACCGCTCTGACTGAATCGCGCGATCGAGTGCGTTCAGCGCTTGTTAATTCGGGTTTCACCTGGCCCAACAGACGTGTCATTGTTTCACTTTCACCTGCGTGGCTGCCAAAAAAAGGTTCTAATTTTGATTTACCGATTGCAATAGCTCTTCTCGTTGCTACGGGAGAAGTGGCGCAAGAGCGATGTGATGACATTATTTTTCTTGGCGAACTTGGGCTTGACGGATCACTTCGATTTGTTCGAGGAGTTCTTCCCACATTGCTATCGGCAACGAAGCAAGGATTTGATAAGTCGATGATTCCCAGCGCCAATCGCGAAGAGGCCGCTCTCGTGCGGACAATGCAGTCGGTGAGCGCCTCATCATTGTCGTCCGTGGTTCACTTTCTTA